>JBBQPD010000001.1:0-29759 GCA_038331535.1 Gemmatales bacterium
CCCCCGGGCGCCCCCGCGGGGGGCCCCCCCCCCCCCCGCTCGCCGTTTTGAAATCACATTTCATCGCGATTCGAGACCTTCGCCATGATCGCCGACGCACTCGTCCGGGATCTCTATACCGAGATTTGCAAGATCCCCCTCATCGACCCGCATTCGCACATCAACCCGCACCGCGCCGCTTCGCGCCGCCTCGACGACATCCTCGGTTACCACTACTACACCGAGCTGGCCCACTCCGCCGGCATGGACCAGTCGGCGCTGCGGCCGGAGGTCGCCCCGCGCGAACGGGTCCGCGCCGTCCTGTCCTACATGGACCGCCTCGACAACACGGCTCAGTACAGCTGGTTCCTCGAAATCGCCCGCACCTTCCTCGGCTTCACCGGCGACCGCGTCACCGCCGCCGACACCGACACCCTGTTCGACGCCGCCCAGCGCGTCTTCGCTCAGCCCGACTGGGAAGCGCAGGTGTTGAAGAAGTCCAACCTCGAAAAGGTCTTCCTCACCAATGACTTCGACGACCCGCTCCAGGGTTTCGACACGACGCGCTACGTCCCGTGCCTGCGCACCGACGACCTCGTCTTCCACCTCGACAAGCCGGAAGTGAAACAACGGCTGGCGAAGGCGACGGGCATTGAGGCGACGGACGCGGAGTCTCTGCGGCAAGCGCTGCGCAAGCTGTTCGAGCATTTTGTCGGCAAGGGGGCGAAGGCCTGTGCCATCTCGCTGCCGCCGGACTTTTCGCCGGCCGCCGTGAGTGACAACGACCTGACACACGGCCTACCCTCCGGCGGCAACTCGGTGGCGCGTTCGTGCGGCGTCTTCTGGATGCTGGCGGAGCACTGCCGCGAGTTCGGTTTGCCCTTCGACCTGATGATCGGCGTCAACCGCCGCGTCTACCGCAACGGCGTCTACCAGGGACAGGACTTATTCGATCAGCGCACGTCGCTGATCCAGTACGCGGAGCTGTTCAACGCCTTCCCCGAGGTGACGTTCCCGATCTCGGTGCTGACCAGCGTGCAGAATCAGGAGCTAGTGAGCTACGCCTGGATCTTCCCGAACGTGGTGGCCAACGGCCACTGGTGGTACTCGAACGTGCCGGTGTACATCGAGCGCGACACGCGCGCCCGCTTGCAGGCGGTGCCGAAAACGAAGCAGATTGGTTATTACAGCGACATGTACAAGCTGGAGTTCGGCCTGCCGAAGTTCAACATGTATCGCCGCATTCTGGCGAAGGTGCTGGCCGACGAGTATGTCCGCGCCGGCGTGCTGAACGAGAAGACGGCGGTAGACCTGGCCCGCTGCGTGCTGCGCGACAACGTGCGGCGGATCTTCAAGGTGTGAACGGATCGCTTACGGTAGAGAATTGGTGCAGTGTATTTCGCGAAGTGTCCCATGACGATGCGGACGATCAAGCCAAGAGTGAGCGAAGCGTCCCTTTTCGGACGACTGCTCGCCAACGGCCGAGGCAAGATGTCCGCGGAACTGGCGCGCTACGTCTTGAGCCTCGGGTTCGAGAACAACGACCAGGCACACATGCGGGATTTGGCGGCACGGAACCAGGACGGCATGCTCTCTCCGGAAGAACAGGAAGAACTGCAAGGCTACGTCAAGGCGGGGCACTTGCTAGCCCTGCTCCAGTCGCAGGCCCGGATTGCTGTTTTAGCTGATAGCTGTTAGCTTTTAGCTGATAGCTGTCAGCCAACTCCTCTTATACTTTGCGCAGAAGTATTGTCACTCGCAGTCTCGTGCATTCTTGCTTAACCCTTACTTCACACCGGCCTTGCTCGCGGCGACCGGGTCAATCTGCTTCAACGCCGCGGCGGCGGCTTTGCGCACGCTCGGCTCCTTGTCGCGCAGCCGCTCTCGAAGGGCCGGCACCGCTTCCCCGGCCTCCGCGCCGAATTGGCCCAGCGCTTTGGCCGCGTCGCGGCGGACGTAAACATTCTCGTCCTTCAGCGCCTCAATCAGCACCGGCAGCACCGCCTCTTTCTCGTTCATGCGCTCTTGCAGGGCATGAATGGCCTGCAATCGTTTGGCGGCCTCGTCCGCTTTAGCCTGGGCCGCCAGGTCGGCCGTCGATTTCCCGCAGCCGGCAGCGCACAGCAGCAGACAGTAGACGGCCGCATTCCGCGAAACGGCAAGCCGCCGATCAGTAACCACCGACGGGGTTGCCGTCGTTGCGATTGAGCAAGTTCTCATAGACGGCCCCGTTGATGGAACTGGACAGCGTGCGCACGGAACCGTCGCCGAAGAGGAAGTTCGCCCCCGCCGTGTGCTTGCTGTAAAAGACGTCGGCGTCCCACAGCAACGGGTCGTTGGGGAGATGCGTCGCGCTGCCGTGGGCCAGCACCAGGCCCGAGGCGTACTCCGCGTTGCCGACCGGGTCTGGCGATTGCATCGCCGGCACGCTGCCGCCAGGCACCGCCCCCGTCCACGTCGTCCGCGAATGGCCGCTGTTGCGCTCGCCGATGAACAGCGTGTTGCTCAGGCCGTCGGTGATGTCCGACGTCCGAAACTTGCTGTTGCGCAGGAAGGCGCCGCCGTTGTTGCCGGGGTAGAAGCTCGTCTCCTTGACCCCGTTGACCGCGACGTAGTTGCCCTGGGCGACAGTAGCCAGCGTTGCCGACGGATTGGTGCTGCTGTAGACGGCGAAGGTCGGCAACCGTTCGTCCGATGGACAGAGGAACGTGTTCAACACCGTCCGGCAGATCGGGTTCACGCCCACGGTCTGGTTGAAGTTGATCTGGTTGTAGACGTTGGCCTGTTCGAGGTCGTTGAGCAGGAAGGACGCCCAGCCCCAGCCCGGCCCCACGTCGAACGAGGCGTCGGAGTTGGGATCGGGATTGTTGTCCTTGTAGCCGGGCGGGAAGGAACCCATGCGGTCGTGATAAGAGTGCAGGGCGATGCCGATCTGCTTCAGGTTGTTCTGGCACTGCATCCGGGAGGCAGCCTCGCGGACCTTCTGCACCGCGGGCAGCAGCAGGCCGATGAGGATGGCGATGATGGCGATCACCACCAGCAGCTCGATCAAGGTGAAGGCTCGGCGTCGCATGGGTGTGTCTCGCTGGAGTTATACTTTGTATGACCTCGTATGAGTTTGTACTCGCGGCGTGGCGAAGTGTCAAGGGAGAGAAGGGAAAAAAGGTGGACCCGGCGCTGGGCCAGCCGCACAAGCTGCCGGACGGCGCCCTGGAGTTCATCTCGACGCGCCCCGGCCGCATCGACAAGGCAGTCGAGCTGACCCACATGGAACCGGCCGATCCGGCTGTTTGTATTGCCACCTCAAATACTGCCGGCCGAGCGTGTACAATACGGAGGTGTCGCGCTTACCGCCAAGGCACATCAAGCCGCGAAGGAGACTTCGCCGTGTTGCAGATTCAGACCGCGAACCTCCCTTTAGAACAGCAACAGAAGGTTCATCCGGATTTCCTGGCCAACGAAAAAGCGTACTTGAGCATGCGCGACGCCCTGCTTCCCCAGTACAGGGGTCAATGGGTTGCCGTCCAGGACGGGAAGGTGATCGCGGCGGGGCACGGACTTCTGGATGTTATGGGGAGCCCGTCCGACGGCGGACATCCCTACTTCGCCCTGGTCGGCGCGGAAGATGCGGTCGTCTTTCGGGTACGCCGTGCCGTCTTTGCTTACGACCAGGCCTATCTGCCGTTCCCGTTGCCGCGCCTCACCGCGACCTTCTTGAACCATGCCGAAACGCATGCGCAACTTTTCCGCTGCCGTCCTACCCGCATGACGGCTACAATAGCGTAAAGCGTCGCCGAACCGGAAAGAGACTCCCATGAACATGTGTCCTGAATGCGGTCGTCCAAGCTCCGCAGAGGTTGCGAAGTGCGCGACCTGTGGCCACGCGCTCGCGAACGGGACCGCGCCTCAGGAAACTAGCCCTGCGGAGAAACTCCTGCCCGGATTAAACGGCTACGTCGTCCACAAGACGCCGCCGGAGATGATCGAGGAGGCGATCCGCACCTTTGACGAGGACGCGTTTCTGGCGGAATTGCGGGAAGTCGAGCGTAACGGCGGCGGCGAGTTGAAGGATTTCATCCATGAACTCGAACAGGAAGTGACCGTCCGTGAGTGAAACTCCCGCGACTCCCTACAAGGTGGTTTACTCCGAGCGCGTGCGGGCAGCCTTGCGGGAGTTCCTGGTCCGCGCGACGAAAGGCGGTCAGCGCGATTCCTTCTTGGCGGCGTTGAAGGAACTGGATCGTCTCCTTCACCTCTATCCGCAATTCGGCGAACCGTTACTCGATCTGAAGAAAGAGGTCGGCCAGGTCTACTGCGGCACCGTGCCGCCGCTCGTCGTGCGCTATGCGGTGTTTGAAGATCGGCGACTGGTCTTCGTGGGTTCGCCGCCTCAATTGCTACTCAATACTGGATACTGAAGCTGTAGGGCAGACTTGACGCTCGAACCTGCCGTTCTCCCTTCCTTCCTCAATGATAAACTTGCCCGTCCCTTTTTCCGTCCGATGATACTACTCGATCACCTGTCCTGCTTCTTCGGAGTTGAAACGGCCCATAATTTGATGGTTCGGTCCTTACCAGCGGAGGCTAAGAACTTCCCGTCTGGGCTGAATGCCACCGCCCACACCTGATCGGAATGTCCGTTCAGGGTGACGATTGATTTACCATCATCTGCGAGGTTCCACAGGCGGATGGTTTTGTCCCAACTTCCTGACGCCAACCATTTGCTATCAGGCGAAACCGTGACGCCGCCGACCCAGTCCGTGTGTCCTTCGAGTGTGTTCCGTTCCTTCCATATCGCAACTTCCCATACTTTCATTGTTCGATCCAAACTGCCAGAGACAAGCAGTTTGCCATTTGGACTGAACATCACGGAGTTGATTCCGTCGGCATGCCCTTCGAGCAGAGCAATTTGTTTGTAGGTGGAAGTGTTCCACACCCGGATCAGATCGTCGTCACTACCACAAGCCAGTTGTTTGCCGTCCGGGCTGAAGGCCACGCACACGACGCTGGTATGCCCGTCCAGTTCGGCTCGCTCTTTGCCAGTGACAACATCCCATAACTTCACGCTACCAGCCCAATTACCCGACGCAAGCGTTTTCCCGTCGGGTGAGAAGATAACGGAGCAGGCACCCACTTCATGCTTAAAGCAGCGGATTTGTTTTCCTGAACTGACATCCCAAAGCCTGACTGTCTTGTCTTCACTTGCAGACGCCACCATCTTTCCGTCCAAACTGAATGCCACGGAAGACACCGTCTTCTTGTGGCCTTTGAAGGTGGTCTTCTCTTTTGCAGCAGCCACGTTCCACACCTTCACGGTTCCATCGTCGCTACCAGAAGCCAACAAGCCCCCATCTGGACTGAAAGCGACGGACCGAATAAGTCCCTCATGCCCCTCGAGGGTAGATTGCTCCTTGACTTCCAGAACTTGGGCATTTGCACCTTCACCCTGCGAAAAGCCAATCCACCCAAGCAGGAGAACCGCCCCAAGTACAAAGCTGTGCTGCACGACCATGAACTCCTCCTTGGTGGATAGCGGCCCCTTGGAACCTTTCTGCCCCGTCACGATACTGCCAAAAAAAGGGTAGTGGGGGATTGTGTCTCAAACCGACGCTTTTTTCAAGGCATTCTTCGTGGCGACGGCTATGACAAAAAAGGTTTACCATACCTGTCAGCAGGGGACTGGCCCGTTCCACGGACGCCTGGAACGGAAAAGGTGGCAGGGACGGAAAAGGTGGGACGGAAAAGGTGGCAGGAAGCGTTGTATCCAGATCGATCTTCGGCAAAATCCCGCAGCCTCCCACCCGGAGAGTTGGCAATGGCCTCGATCAAGTCGCTCTGCGGTTCGCTCTTCCCCACCTCCAGGTCCGCGATCACCTCCCGCGCCTGGCGGAACGGGACTCCTCGGAGCGCTGACGAGGCCAGTGAGTCCGCCTACCAGTCCGTACACCGGAGAGGTATAATCCACTCCCATCAGGAGGCTCGAGCGCAACCGAATTGCGGCCGTTCTTGACCCGCAGCTTCCGAACGAGGCAGAGCCATGAGTCCGGTCGTTCAAGACATCCTTCAGCGTATTCAGCAGTTGCCGGCCGATGACCGCTTGCTGTTGGACGAGCAGCTTGCGCAACTCGCGGAAGTCGAATGGCAGCGTGAAGCACAAGACGCCCGCCGGTCGGCGCGACAGCGCGGCATCAACCAGGCCGCAATCGACGCGGCTGTCGAGAAGGTTCGCTACGGGCCATGAATATCTTCTTCGACACCAACGTTTACGTGGCCGAGAC
Source organism: Gemmatales bacterium (assembly GCA_038331535.1). GTDB lineage: Bacteria > Planctomycetota > Planctomycetia > Gemmatales > Gemmataceae > JBBQPD01. The sequence continues at coordinate 6,258 of JBBQPD010000001.1, forward strand.
TCTTCTCGGCGAAATAGCCGAAGAAATGCTGGCGGCCACCGAAGCGGCTTCCTGGCGAATCCACGCCAGCGGCTATCTCCTCGATGAGTCGCGGCGTCGACCATCATGCCCCCGGATTATTCGCGAGCAGTTTCCGGGCTTTCGCCTTCAAGAGTGCGACGAAGGTGCCGAAGGAGACGTAGCTGGCGTATTCGTCTCGTTCCTCGGCGGTGAGCGTCCCTTCGTTGCACTTGTCCGCGAGTTGATCCATCTGCACTTGCAACTGAGCGTCTGCCCGAAGTTTCAAGAGGCGCTTCGCCGACTCCGGAGTCAGGCAGCGGCTGAGGGGATCGACGAGCCGATCCAGAACGGGAGATGACTTCGATGCGTTCATGGTGAAATTGTACCACGAAGAAAGATAACAGGACAGCGGGGCTTCGCCGGTGCTCCCAGCGGCAGGAGAGTCTATTCCGCAGCGGATCGGGAATGGTCTGCTGCTTTCCCGGTGAAGCGAAGACTACCGCAGTCGGCCAGGTTGTGGGGAGTCGAATTCCAGAAAAATCAACATTCTTGAGCAGTCCCGCCAGAGTATGTAGGGGTGTGGCGGACATACTCGGTCGCCAGGCGCGGAGTCAAAAACGGCATGGACTTACGTCGAAAAGTATGTCCGCGACGCGTGGCGGAGATAGTCGGGAAGGGGCGGACCTGGTTCCGAACCTTCCAGCAGGATGAAGGGTGTAACACGCTTCGTCGATGAAGTCATTCATGGGGCCTCCAGGAGTCGGATCGGCTCGCGGGGGTAACAAGTCCCCAGGCACATCCGCTCAGGCCGATTTCTTGTCCTGCTCGAAGGGCGGGTCCGTGTTCTTCGTTTTCTCGCCATCCGCCAGCGGCACAACTTCGCCGGTATCGAGGTCGACTTCCGGCAGCACAACACAGCAGTGCTCATATCCGAGGACTGCCGGGACTGGCAGCGTCGGCTCATCCGGGTCGTTGAGCAGAACCTCGGGGAGAAGAACCCACAAATTCTCATACCCGCGCTCACGGTCATCAGGTGCCGGGTTGCTCATGGAATTTCCCTCCACCGCAGGATTTCCGACGCGAGAACGTCCCCTTCAGAAATAAGCCGAAACTCATACAGACTAGGGCCCGGGATAACGAGGTTCTTCCAATGCAACGGCAGTTCACGAGCCGCCAGCGGATCCAGCCCCAGATCCACTGTAAGCGTCCGCGAGTTTTATCAACCGTTCCTCTCCGTTATCGTCCCAGGTGATCAATTCAACCTCAAAGGAGAAGTCGCCGTGACCATCCGTCACCACGGCGGCGAGCGTAATCTGAGCGAGTGTGTACGGGAAACTGCTTCGCGGCAGCAGACGAATAGCGTGCATGAGGTTTCGCAGCGTCACGTTCCCGCCATCCGCCGACCTCTCGACGCGCTCGCAGGCTATGAAATGCCGTACGACAGGTTTGCGAACGGCCATGATACGGTCCTCTTCAGAAGTCCGCGATGGACAACGGGCCAGAGACTCTCGCCCCCGGCCCGTCGCTGTCATCCCACCGTCACTTCTTCTTCTCCTCCAGCACCGCCTGCGCCGCCGCCAGGCGGGCGATCGGCACGCGGAACGGCGAGCAGCTCACATAGTTCAGCCCGATGCGGTGGCAGAACTTCACGCTGTCCGGGTCGCCGCCGTGTTCGCCGCAAATGCCGATCTTCAACTTGTCGCGCGTCTTGCGGCCCTTTTCCACGCCCGTCTTCATCAGACCGCCGACGCCGTCCTGGTCGATGGTCGCGAATGGGTCGGACGCCAGCACGTCGGCGCGCTTCGGGTCGGTGTACGCCGAGATGAACGGGCCGTAGTCGTCGCGGCTCATGCCCAGCGTCGTCTGCGTCAGGTCGTTGGTGCCGAAGCTGAAGAACTCCGCCGACTGCGCGATCTCGTCCGCCGTCACGCAGGCGCGCGGCACCTCGATCATTGTGCCGACCAGGTACTCCACCTTCGTCCCCGTCTCGGCGAACACCTTGTCCGCCATCGCGCGAATGATCTTCTCCTGGTTCAGCAGCTCCTTCTTGAAGCCGACCAGCGGCACCATCACTTCGGGGATGACCTTGATGCCCTCCTTCTGCATCTGCACCGCCGCCTCGAAGATCGCCCGCGCCTGCATGGCGGTGATCTCCGGGTAGACGATGCCGAGCCGGCAGCCGCGGTGGCCGAGCATCGGGTTCGACTCGTGCAGCTCCTCGACGCGGCGGATCACGTCCTCGACCTTCTTCCCGAAGACCTTGGCCATCTCGGCCCGGCCGCTGTCGTTCTGCGGCAAGAACTCGTGCAGCGGCGGATCGAGCAGGCGGATCGTCACCGGCTTGCCGGCCATCGCCTTGAACAGGCCGGCGAAGTCCTTGCGCTGGAACGGCAGGATCTTCGCCAGCGCCTTCTCGCGCGCGGCCGTGTCCTCGGCCATGATCATCTCGCGCATTTCCGAGATGTGTTCGAAGAACATGTGCTCCGTGCGGCACAGGCCGATGCCCTCGGCGCCGAAGGCAATCGCCTCCGCCGCCTGGTCGGGCAAGTCGGCATTGGTGCGCACGCCCAGCTTGCGGTGCGCGTCGGACCAGTCCATCACCAGCTTGAAGCGGCGATAGACGTCCGACTTCTCGGGGGTCAGCTCCTTCTTGATGAGGACTTGCACCACCTCGCTCGGCTTGGTGGCGATGCTGCCGGCGAAGACCTCGCCGGTGAAGCCGTCGATGCTGATGTCGTCGCCTTCCTTCAGCACTTTGCCCTTGATGGTCACGGTGCCGGCGTGGCTATCGACATCCAACTCGCCGGCGCCGACGATGCAGACCTTGCCCATCTGCCGGCTGACGAGGGCGGCGTGCGAGCTGACGCCGCCGACGGCCGTCAGGATGCCGAGCGCCGCCTTCATGCCGCGCAGGTCTTCCGGCGTCGTCTCCTTGCGGACCAGGACCAGCGCCGCGTTCGGGTTAGCCTGCTTCAGCGCTTCGGCCTTCTGCGGCGAGCAGACGATCTTGCCCGTCGCCGCGCCGGGGCCAGCCGGGATGCCCTTGGTGAGCAGCTTGCCGCCCTTGCTCGCCGTCTTCTTCGCTTCGAGGTCGAAGAGCGGTTGCAACAGCTGGCTCAGGTCGCCGGCCGGGATGAACTTGGCCGAGATGGCCTCTTCCTTCGAGATCAGCCCTTCCTCGACCATGTCGGTGGCGACGCGGACGGCGGCGAAGCCGGTGCGCTTGGCGTTGCGCGTCTGGAGCATGTACAGCTTTCTGCGAGAGATCGTGAACTCGATGTCCTGCATGTTGCGGTAGTGCTTCTCCAGCTTGTGGCCGACCGCGACCAGTTCCTGGAACGCCTCCGGCATGTCCTTGCCGAGCGTCTCCTCGATGCGCTTGGTCGGCCGGGAGCCGTTGACCACGTCTTCGCCCTGGGCGTTGATGAGGTAGTCGCCGTTGATGCCGGGGGCGCCGAGCGAGCCGTCGCGCGTCAGGGCGACGCCGGTGGCGCAATCGTCGCCGAGGTTGCCGAAGACCATTGCCATGACGTTGCAGGCGGTGCCCCACTCGTCGGGGATGCCGTATTGCCGGCGATAGACGCAGGCGCGATCGTTCATCCACGAGCCGAAGACGGCGCCGATGGCGCTCCAGATTTGCTCGTAGGGATCGCTGGGGAAGTCCTTGCCGGTGTGCTTCTTGATGGCCGCCTTGTACTCGGCGATGATCGTCTTGAGCGATTCGACGCTCAGCTCGTTATCGACCTTCACGCCCTGCTTTTTCTTGGCGTTCGACAGGATATGCTCGAACGGCTCGTCCTTGTGTCCCTTGAGGCCCATGACGACTTCGCCGAACATGAGCAGCAGGCGGCGGTAGCTGTCGAGGGCGAAGCGCTCGTTGCCGGACTGCTTGGCGAGGGCTTGCACGGTGGTGTCGTTGAGGCCGATGTTGAGGACGGTGTCCATCATGCCGGGCATGGAGTCGCGGCCGCCGGAGCGACAGGCGAGGAGCAGGGGATTCGTCGCGTCGCCGAACTTCATCCCCATCGATTTCTCGGTCATGCGCAGCGCTTCTTCGACCTGGGCCTTGAGTTCAGGCGGATACTGCCGACCGTGAGCGTAGAAGTAGGTGCAGACGTCGGTGGAGAGCGTGAAGCCGGCGGGGACAGGCAGGCCGATGCGCGTCATCTCGGCGAGATTGGCGCCCTTGCCGCCGAGGAGGTTGCGCTGCTCGGCGCCGCCGTCGGCCTTGCCGTCGCCGAAGAAGTAGACGTACTTGGTACTCATGGACTCGTCATCCTGTGGGAAAACATCGGGTTATTCGAGTAGTTTACGGAGGAGCGCGGGGGGAGGCAAACGGGCCGAGAAGGCCGCCGTGCGCGGAGTAAGCGACGGAGGAGCGGGGCTTGACTTGTGGGGCCAAAAGGTTACGATGCCGAGGGAGGTGGGTCATGAGCGATGCGACGGGAAATGGGCGGGATGCACTGGATTTCGCCAGTGCGCTCGGTGCCGAAGCTGCGTTTTGGACACAATGCCTTCGCATCTACATCCCGAACTAAGATCAGACCGGCAAGGAAACGGGCAATCAGCGGAAGTGGGTTTTGGAAGCAATGGAATTGCTGGCAACGATGAACGGCGGCGCGACGGCCATGCCGCAAGTCGAAGGCGGTTGGCTGAACGACAAAGGCGAACTGATCTGGGAAAATCCCGTCGTCGTGTACTCTTTTGTCGAGAACGACAAGTTTCTCAAAGACCTTCCACGACTGTGAGAATTCATGCACCGCATGGGGCGTGAGACGAACCAAGGTGAAATCGCGTTTGAGTTCGCGGGACAGTTCTATCGCATTCGCACATTCGACGCACCAAATGGGGCTGACCATGAATAAACCTATCCGGGTGAAAGAATCGACGCAGAAGCCGATTCGGGTTGTCGGCTCGACCCAACCACGTCTCGATCCAGCCGAGGTGGCGCGGGCGCTCGGGGGCGAACCGACCGAGGTCACGAGAGGTTCTGCTCCGGCCCCGCTGAGTCTGTTCGCCATGCGTGGGGAGTTGTTCAACCGTCTGCACTCGAGCGGCGGCCGGCCCGCGCTGGAGGGAACGTCGCGTAGGCCGAAGATTCCTCTGAGCGAGCAGGATTGGCAACAGCTCGAAAACCTGGCGGCGTCCCTCGCCTCGGCCGACTGTGCGCCTTCCGCCGGTCAGGTGGCGAGCGTTCTGCTCAGTCGCGCGCTGCGCGAGTTGGCCGCGCAAGGGGCCGACGAAAAGCTGGCCGCGGCGCTGGCCCAGGAAGCGGCGAAGTCGGATTGATTTCCAAACCTCTCCCCCCACCCCCTCCCCTGCAAAGGGAGGGGCCAAACGCCTGTCTTTTCCCCCTTCCCTCGTAGGGAAGGGGGCCGGGGGGTTAGGTTGCGAAACGACGCCTACTCGGTAGCACGCGCGGATGACGCCGCCAGCGTCGTGACAATTCGGCGGTCGGGAACCAGCCAGATCACCGCCACCACGGCGTAAAGACAGCAGGCCGCCACCGGCTCAAAGAATGCCACCGTGATGGCCAGGATGTAAATCAGCAGCGAGAGATTGCCTTTCAAGTCGCTGCCGAGCGCCGCCGCCAGCGCCGATTCCCGGCCGTGCAGAGCGACGAGGGCGCGGGTCAACAGCGAATACGCGAAGCCGGACAGCAGCAGCACGACGCCGTAAGCCGCGACCGGCAGCTGCGCGAAGCGGGTCGCTCCCATCCAGGCCGTCACGAACGGCGTCAGCGACAACCAAAACAGTAGGTGCAAATTGGCCCACAGCACCCAGCCGTTGACTCGGGTTGCCGCCTGCAACAGATGGTGATGGTTGTTCCAGTAGATGCCGACAAAGACGAAGCTCAGGAGATAACTGAGCAACGCCGGCACCAGCGCTTGCAGCGCCTGCCACTCGGCGTTGAGGGGCGGCTTCAGTTCCAGCACCATGATGGTGAGGATGATCGCCAGCACGCCGTCGCTGAATGCCTCCAAGCGCCCCTTGCTCATTCCCTGTCCCCGGGGCGATTTCCACGGCGTCGTTAGAACGCAGTCTACGGACGCGGCGGGAAGAGGCCAACGGGGCCAGCGTAGTGGGAACAGAAGCGGGATTGGGGTACAATCACGGACATCCACGATCAGGGAGGCTCCGAGATGAAGGTTCACGATTGGACTCGCGTCGAGGGCGGGGTCTTTCACGACTTTCACCTGTCGTGGGTCGTCCACCTGTGTACGTCGCTGAACCACCTTTTACCGCCCGATCACTACGCCCGTATCGAACCGCACATGAAGAAAGCGTTGGTGGATTTGCTCGTCGATTTTCCTGACGTTCCATCGGACGCGAAAGGAAGTCGCCGCACGCTCACCATCCGGCACATTACCGGCCACCGCATTATCGCCCTGGTGGAGATTATTTCCCCCTCGAACAAGAGCGGAGAAAGGGGCGTCGCCGAGTTCGTGCAGAAGGCGGTCGCGGCCCTGCGGTCGCGGATTCACTTGGTCTTCGTCGATCTGTTTCCGCCGGGAAGGCACGACCCGCAAGGAATGCATGCCGCGATCTGGGAACACCTCGACGCCGAGGCTTACGAACTGCCCGCGGACCAACCGTTGACTCTCGCGTCCTACGCCGCCGGGACGGAAACGACCGCGTATGTCGAGCACCGCGCCGTCGGCGACCCGATGCCGGTTATGCCGCTGTTCCTCACCGGCGAGCGCTACGTGAACCTGCCGCTGGCATCGACCTATGAGGCGACGTTTTGCGGTCTGCCGGACTTCTGGATTGATGTGCTGGACAAAGCTTGAAAGACGAAAGGGAACCGTGAAGTAACGGCGCACCGTGATCTCGGCGGCCGGTTGACGGTCGCGCAGGGCGGATTCAAAGAGTGAGACAGAGGCAGGGAGGGGGTTACGGTGTCGTGAAACGGGCCGTGTCCTGCCGCCGCTCCGGGCCATTACGAATGCGGCTGTTTGCCGCGCACCCAGACGAAATACATCGTGCCGACGAGCATCGTTCCCAGAGAACCCACGACCACGCCCAACAGTACCGGATCCATGACCAGATCTCCGCTTGTGCCAGATTAAGGGCGAACGAATTGCACAAGCATAGGTCAAAAACCGTGATCGGGCGTCTGTCGATTACACGTCGAACACTTCGTTCACCGCCATGCGCCAGCCCGGCACCGCTGGTGCCGCTTCCGCCGTGTCGCCGCGGCGACAAATCGTCGGCTGATCGGGGGTATCGAGTTTGTACACGGCGACCGTTTCCGCGATCGGGTCCACGTTCCAGACGACGAGCGTGCCGGCCTCGAAGTAGTCGGCGCGCTTCGCCGCCATCTCGCGCTCTGCGGCGGGACCGTAGTCATTTTCGCTGCGCACCTCGACGGCGAACTGCGGCGCCCCTTCGATGAAGCGCATGAGATTGGCTGGCAGCGGTCCCTCGTAATACGAAGTGTCAGGAGAAAACGATTCGCGGCCCGAGGACAATTCGAGGACTGCATAGGCACTGCCGTCGGTCTTTGCCACGCCGCGTCCGGATTTCTTGGCGTGGCTCCGAAGGTTGACATAAATGTTCGCAGCAACTTCGGTCGGGAGGTGGCCACTTCCCATGATCTGCACGATCCTCCCGTTAATGAGTTCAGCCTTGCCCTCGATCCCATTTAGGTCGTCCAGAGTAGCGCGGGGCGGTGCAGTCGGTGCGGACATGGCAGCTCCTTTCGTCTCAGACCTTTTGGAATCATGCTTCCAATTCCGCGAACAAATCGCGCAGCGGCAACACAAATCCAGGCAATACCGGATCGCCGGTCAAGGTTTGATCCTGGCGCAGCACGACGGACTGATCGGGGGCCGTGAAGACTTCGACGGTCCGTGCCACGGGATCGACGTACCACACGAGAAGGACTCCCGCTCCGAAATAATCGTGCAGTTTGCGATCCATCTCCTGCGCCGTGTTACTCGGACTCAGCACCTCAACCGCCAGGTCCGGGCCGGATATCAGCATGGGGATTCGCGGAATGCGCCGGCTGGGAAAGTGCCGCCAGGAAATGAACAAAACATCGGGGATACGGACCAGACCGGGAGCCAGGCGCGCCATGCCGTCTGAGCCGAGGACAAAACCAAGCCGATGGATAATGACAAAATCACCGAGCGCCCGAACGATAAAAGCCGCAAGGAAGTATTCTTGCAATCCCATGGCCTTTTCCACCAGCACGCCGTCTACCAACTCGAACAAACGCTTGTCCCGATCGTGAATGTCGATCACGTCTTGCTCGGTGGCCGTACCGGGAGGTGGATCCTGGCGAATACGCCGGTGTGCAATCGGCCCGAAGTGGGCCAGCAGATCGGCAACGGTCCACTCGGTCGGCATGGTCGCGGTGGTGGTCATGTAATCAACTCCCCATGATCCTGCGCCTATCTGCCGCTTGCGGCTTAGCGGTCCGCTGCCGCTAAGCCGCAAGCGGAAAACAATTACCATTCTACCCGACGTTTCCTCGTTCACGCCACCTCGGCCAGCGCCTCCTGCGCCGCGCCGATCGTCTGTTCGACCTCCTTGTCGCCGTGGCGGATCGACAGGAACGCCGCCTCGAACTGGCTGCACGGCAGGTAGACGCCGCGGTCCATCATCGCCCAGAAAAAGCGGCCGAACTTCGCCGCGTCGCTCTGCTTCGCCGTGTCGTAATCCGCCACCGCGCTTCCCGTAAAGAACAGCGTCCACATGCTGCCGAGGCGGTTCAGCCGGTGCGGCACTCCCGCCGCTGTCGCCGCCTTTGTCAAACCGTCCGCCAATTTCGCCGTCTGCTGCTCCAGCTTCGCGTAAGGCGGATGGTCGCGCAGCTCCTGCAAGGTGGCGATGCCGGCGGCCATGGCGACGGGGTTGCCCGACAGCGTGCCGGCCTGGAACACCGGCCCGGCCGGCATGACCTGCGACATCACGTCGAGCCGCCCGCCGTAAGCGCCGACCGGAAAGCCGCCGCCGACGATCTTGCCCAGCACCGTCAGGTCCGGCATCTGTTTGTAAAGCTGCTGCGCTCCGCCGTAGGACAGCCGAAAGCCGGTCATCACCTCGTCGTAGATCAGCAGCGCCCCGTGCTTCTCGGTCAGCTGGCGCAGAGCGGACAGGAACCCGTCGGTCGGCGTGACCAGGCCCATGTTGCCCGGCACCGGCTCAACGATGACGCCGGCGATGCGCGCGCCGTGGGCCGCGAAGGCGTCGGCCAGTCCCTGGGCGTCGTTGTAGCGCAGCGACAGCGTGTCGGCGGTGCAGCCCTTCGGCACGCCGGGGCTGTTGGGGACGCCGAGCGTGGTGGCGCTGGAACCGGCCTGGACGAGCAGGCTATCGACGTGGCCGTGATAGCAGCCGGCGAACTTGACAATGACGTCGCGGCCGGTGAAGCCGCGCGCCAGGCGAATGGCGCTCATCGACGCCTCGGTGCCGCTCGACACCATGCGCACCATCTCGATGGACGGCACGGCGGCAATGACGAGGTCGGCCATCTGCGTCTCGGCCTCGGTGGGCGCGCCGAACGACGCCCCGCGCCGCACCGCCTCCTCGACGGCGGCGACGACGCGCGGATGGGCGTGGCCGAGGATCAGCGGCCCCCACGAGCCGATGTAGTCGAGGTACTGGTAGCCGTCGATGTCGAAGAGGTACGCCCCCTCGCCGCGCGCGATGAAGAGCGGTTCGCCGCCGACGCCGCCGAACGCCCGCGCCGGGCTATTGACGCCCCCGGGGATGACGCGCCGGGCGCGCTGGAAGGCCTCACGACTGCGGACGCGGTTGGGTTTCATAGCGAATGATCCTGGGTACTGAAATTAAGGCGCCAGCCCTAACCTGATCCGCGCCTCCTGTCGCACGAACTCGGTATGACGTAAAGCTGATTTCAGCCGCCGCCCGGTAGTGCGCACGCCAGGATAGCGATACTCCACGGCGTACCGCGTGAGGGACTTCAAACCGCGCCGAAGGGTTCGGAGTGTGGCGTCATGTGGCAGGAGCAAGTTGAGAAGACCCTTGAGATCATGTGTCTTTGGAACGGGGTCGCCGCTTTCTTGCAGGAGGGCTTTGAGAGATTTTCCCGCTGCCTGTTGGCAATGGGAGCACGCCAGATCGAGCAGAGGGGGCCTGAGTGCGGCCAGCGCTATCGCTCCCTTCCAGTCGTCATTGTATATCAGCCCGTCTTCACCAGGGTGGACGGGGTTGAGGTACTCCGAAACCCCGGCTATTACGACGGCCGGGGCTTCGGGATACTTCAGCCCCGGCCACCCACCGCACGAGAAGAAGAATGAGGACAAAAGAGGAGGGAAATAGTGGGCATGTTCATCTATCGCAGGCGACAACTGAAACTGACCCCTTTTACACTTTCATGTTAGAGATTCAACTGCTGTCGAAGATGATCGAAAACCAATCTCCGCTGCTCCAAGCTCTCAGCCGTCGTTTCCACCCTGAGCCCAAGCGGCGGCCCTTCACCTGTAATCACAACTTGGAGATCGGCTTCATTCTCCTTGGCCAAGCGAATTCCTTTCTGGCTACCGGCCGATTTGTCATAATAAACGAGCCGAACGAACGCACTCCGGGCAAGTCGGTTCACAACCTGTTCCCAACCGTGGGGCCGGTGGTGGCTCTCCTGTAGTTTGATCTTCTTCTCCGGAGAAGTGTCGCAAGAAGGTGGCCAATCGACTCCGGGGGCCTCCAATAATTGTGCCGCAATCTCTCCCAAGAGATTTCCACAAACGATTTCTTTGCCGCCCTCTTCAGCCGATTCTAGTAGCATTTCCAATCGACCGTCGGCTTTCAGCAAGCCTGCAACTTCGGATCGCGGAAGGCATTCTCCGCCAGCAATCTTGCGCAACAGAGCTTTTCCAGACCCTTCGCGGAGCCAGTCCGGTGCAAGGCTAATCGGCAGTGGTTCGAGTTTGATGAGTTGTTTGAATTGCTCGTAGATATAATATACCGGCGCCCCTAACAGTGCCCCAATCAAGTTGGCAATAGCAATCTCTGCCTTGAAGCCACCAGTCGCAGCTATGGCTACCTCACCGCTCGTATGCCCAGATCGAATTTCTTCTGCCAGGACTCGTACCAGTTGGCCAAGACCACGGTTAAACGTGTCAGCGTCAGTATAATTGAGTTCATGCACCTGCCGAGATTCGGCTTGCAATTTGTTCTGCCGCGCGTACTCCTTCAACCGCTCCGCACAGTACTGCCCGTCAGGGGTGTGGGAATGTACAAGCAGAACCTTTTCTCCATTTGGTTCGGTGAGAATACCAAGCTTCGCCCAAGTATGAATCTCTGCGCTGGCCCGCTCTGGAGGTGCTGTGGTGAGCCAGGGAAGGACGCCGGTCGGTTCGGGAAACTTCTCCCCGAAACGCCATCCTGCCCACGGTCGATCATCTCGACTATTTGTCAACAGCGATGTTCCGACTGTCGTAATTATCGTCCGCATAATCTTCTCCCGGGACGCAGACAGTTGCGCTGCAGCGCAGGCGAAGTTTTTCGTGGCCGAACAACCGATTCTCCACACCGGCGCCGGTAGCGTTATGACCCTCTTCGACTCAGTACAACACGACAGCATTCCTCCTGTCAAGCGCCCGTTTCCGATCACTCCGCGATTTTCGTGCTCGGGCCGCCTCCCGCTGGGACACGACTCGCCCCGCGCTCCCCTATCGGGTCGCGGCAAAACGATGAATCCTTATTTCGGCTCGTAAACGACCAGCACCGCCGGCCGGTTCTTGACTTCCTTCGCTTCGCGCGAATGGGCCGTCATGTAGTCGTGCGAGTCGCCGTGCAGCATGAAGCCGTGGTTGGGGTGCTTGCCGTCCGTCCAGAAACGCACGGCTTCGGCGAAGTCGAGCGTGAGCGCTTTGACAGTGCCGGGGCCGTGGGCGAGGAACGTTGGCAGGAAGTCCGGGTCTTCACCCCATGACATGCCGCCGATCTCCTTCCAGAACTTGTCCTTCGCATACTGGAAAGCGTTCACCTCGTACTCTTCCCACGGACGATTGCATGGTTCGACGACCCACATCGTCGGTTTTTTCTCCGGGTTGTGATCGTCCAGGTATTTCTCATTCGCCCGCACCACGAGCAGCCGGGCGGCCAGGATATTCGAGCCGGCAGGGATCGTGCCCAGGTCCACGCGCATCAGCGGACTGCGATGGCGCATGAAGATTTCGTGCGACGCCGACTTGCCCCGATTGTCGCCGCGATCGACGTAGTTCGTGTCGGGACCGTGACTGTTCCAGTAGGCGTCCTTCCAGCCGGCGAACACCTTGTCCGGCTGGGTCGAGTCGTAGCCTGTCTCGCCATCGCGCAGCACGGCCAGCATCACCTTCGGATGTTTCTCTTTGAGCGCGCCGAAGTGCTTCTTGAAATCGGTCTCCACCTGCTCGACGGAGTTGGGCGTGGGCGCGGTCCACTTCTCTTTCGACATCTTGCCCAGCGCGATCACGGCGTCGGCGGACGATTTGCCGGACAGGATGGTGTCGGTGCCGGCCAGGATGAACTGCTTTACTTGCGGCGGCGCGACCTTGTCGGTCGATAAACGGATGTTGTCCACGAAGATCGACTCGCCGTCGTGCGGCTGGTACATGAAGATCTCAAAGCGGATGACCTTGCCCCACTTGGCGGCGATGGCGTAATCGTTCGGCTGCGGCAGCACGGCGACGATGTGGTTCGTTCCGGCATGCAGAAAAGCGGTCTTCGTCCAGCGGCTGATGAGCGCCTCCCAGCCGCTGCCGCGCAGGCTCTTCTCCTGATGGACCGTGAAGCCGACCACGCAGGGCCGGATCACCGTGACGTCGGCCTTGAGCGTCTGGTAGGGCGGCAGCCAGTTGTCGAGTACCTGCGTCGTGGTCACCGTCGGCCAGCGCCCGCCGGCAAACGTGAGCTTCAAACAGCGTTTGCCGGCGGTCGCATTCTCGGCGACGCACTCCAATTTGACCGGCGGTTCCTTGTCCCTGGCGTCCGGCAATTCCAGGTTCGACCAGGCCTTGATTTCGGCCGGTTCTTCGAAATCGTAGAGCATCTTCTCCGCGAGATCGGCTTTGCCCGCGACGAAGGCGGGAGCGCTGAGCAGAAGAGAGAGACAGAGGACGCGACGCATGAGACGTCTCCGGGGCGGAGTCGGAGTAGGAGAGTAGGTTGGACTATACCCGACGGATTTGCGTATTTCCATTGTTCCGCCGAGCCGCTGGCGTGTTCAATGGAGATGGTGCGTTTTTCCGCGAACCGCAGGAAAGCACAACCGCATTCGGAACGTAGATCGGGGGCAACGGATGTGGACGGTCTGGGGCGGTAAACGCCGAGCGTATTGCGATGGGCTTTCACGGCGTGATTTCCTGCGCGTCGGCGCCCTGGGGCTGTCCAGCTTCACGCTGTCGGATCTCCTGCGCGGCCGTGCGCAGGCCGCGCAGCCGGCCGGCGGCCGCAAGGCGGTTATCATGATCGTCCTGCCCGGCGGCCCTAGCCACCTCGATATGTACGATCCGAAGCCAGACGCGCCCGCCGAAATCCGCGGGCCGTTTTCGCCGATCAAGACGAACGTGCCCGGCATACTGTTCTCGGAGCTGATGCCGCTCCAGGCGAAGATCGCGGACAAGCTGGCGGTCCTGCGCGGACTCAAGACGCACGTCAAGGAACACTACTATCACGAGATCGTCACCGGCTTCCCGCCGAAACTCAACGGCATCCAGGCCAATCCCTCGGGACGGCCGGCATTCGGCTCGGTGGTCAGCTGGCTGCGCGGCCGCGGCGGCGACGGCATGCCGCCCTACGTCAGCCTGCGGGCCGCGGCCGCCTTCGGCGAGCTGCGCGACGCGGAGGACGCCGCCTATCTCGGCGCCGGACACCGGCCGTTCGTGCCGCAGGGGGCGAGCGTGACCAACCTGCGCCTCGGCGACGGCATGACCACGGGCCGTCTCGACGACCGTAAGGAGCTATTGAAATCGATCGACGCCGGGCGCCGCGAGCTTGACGCCAGGGCCGACGCGGCCGGCAAGGACGAGTTCACCCGGCGGGCGTTCGAGATGCTTGGCTCCCCCAAAGTGCGCGACGCTTTCGACGTGAGCCGCGAGCCGGAGCCGGTGCGGGCGAAATACGGCGTGAAGGGGCAGTACATCTATTACGGCAGCAAGCTCCCCTGGGATCCGGCCGTCTTCGTGCAGGCCCGGCGCCTGGTCGAAGCGGGCGTGCCGGTCGTGACGCTGGCCATCGGTTCGTGGGACCATCACAGCCCGAAGGACGGCATCTTCTCCGACTTGAAGACGATGGTGCCGCAGCTGGACGCCGCGATTTACGGCCTCGTTACCGACCTGCACGAGCGCGGCCTGGAGAAAGACGTGGCCGTCGTCATCTGGGGCGAGATGGGTCGGACGCCGAAGATTTCCCCGGCGACGGGTGAGGGTTCCGGCGCGGGCCGCGACCACTGGCCGGAGGCCGGCGCCGCCGTATTCGCCGGTGGCGGCTTCCGGACGGGCCAGGTCATCGGCGCCACCGACGGCCAGGGCGGCCACTCGCGCGATCAACCGTACACGCCGCAGAACGTCTTCGCTACACTATACGATGTCCTCGGTATCGATCCGGAGCGGATCGTGCCCGACCGCACCGGCCGGCCGACGCCGTTGCTGGACGATTGCGCGAAGATCAAACAATTACTGTGAGCACACTCCGGCCCGAGGAGAGTCCGAACCATGAAGTCCGCTGCTCGTCAAAGAACCTGGCTCGCCGCGGCCCTGGCGCTGCCCGTCGTTCTGCTTGCGCTGGATGCCGTCTACGGCCAGAACCAAAGGCCGCCGGTCTTTCAGCCGCAGCCGCCGCCGCCGGTCTTTCAGCCGCAGCCGCCGGTCTTTCAGCCACAGCAACCGGTCTTTCAGCCACAGCAACCGATCTTTCAGCCGCAGCAACCGATGCCGCCTATTCAGCAGCCGCCGGTCTTCAACCCGCCCCAGGGGCCGATGTTCGTTACCGTGTGGTCGTGCAATCGTTGCGGAAGGGAACTGGGCCGGGGCGATATCAAGCCTGTCATCGACTCCTGTCCCGGCTGTGGTGCCCGACTGAACGGGTTCGGCTTCTCTCAGGGTACCTCAAACCCCGGCAAGACGCCGGTGAATCCCGAATCCATGCGGACCGGTGCGATTGTCCTCGGCGGCGTCGTGCTCGGCGTCGGGGTCATGGTTGGCGCCGGATTTCTGATTGCCCATTTGCGCAAGCCCGCCCGAAAGCGCGCGCGCCGGCGCCGCCGCGATGAAGACGAAGACGACTTCGATTCTCGGGATTGAATCACGAGCCTCATACGGCTCGCGATGCCGCGTGAAACGTAAACGACCTCAGTTCACACTCGGCTGCGGGATCATTGGCGGGACGAGGAGCTTCCACAGATCCTCAGCCGGGGTGTCGAACAGTAGTTCGCCGCTGGCCGGCACCACGGCCCAGTCGCCGACGGTCAACTCGCGCTCCAACTGGCCGCCGCCCCAACCGGCATAGCCGCGGAATACACGCACGCGCCGGCGCACTTCCTGCCCCGCCTTGCCGGCCCGCTCGAACACGGCCGCATCGCCGACGAAGACGCCGGGGGCGATCTCCTGCGGGCCGTCCGGTTCAACCCACGCCGAGTTGCCATGCAACAGGAACAAGCCGCCTGATGAACACGGTCCGCCGTCGAAGAGCGGCAACGGCAATTCCTCCGTTTCGGACGGCCGATTCACTACCAGGCCGAGAGCGCCTTCCTCGTTGTGGGCCAGCAACACGACCACCGTGCGGGCGAAGTTCGGATCGCGCAGGATGGATTTGGCCACCAGGAACTTACCGGCGAGAGACATGATCGAGGCCCCCTCCGCAGGGTTGGCGTTCGGAGTCGGGGGTATTATAGCACGACCCACCCGCCGCGCCGACAAGCGAAATCGTGGATCGTAAAGACGCGAAAACACGAACAGCCTTCCCGGCCATGAGGCTGGGAAGGCTGTCTGTCGTTTCGTCGCGGTTCGGAGAACCGCGGCTCACGGCCTAGTAGCGCCGGCCGCCGCCGACCGTATCACGGTCGCGGCCGCCCGAGGACGGACCGCGACTGGCGCCGCGGTCTTCGCGCGGCCGCGCTTCGTTGACGGTGAGCGCCCGGCCGTTGATCTCCTGGCCGTTCATGGACTTGATGGCCGCCTGCGCCTGGTCTTCGCTCTCCATCTCGACGAAGGCGAAGCCCTTGGAGCGACCGGTTTCCCGGTCCATGATGACCTGGGCGGAACGCACGGTGCCGTGCGGCGCGAACAGGTTTTGCAGATCGCTGTCGGTCATGCCATAGGCAAGGTTCCCGACGTACAGTTTCGTAGCCACTGTTGTGCCTCTTTCAGAATGCATCACGCAACACGAGCACGGCCCAATGCGGGCTGATCCCGTCGCATGAAAAACGTAAACAATCTTGCGAATCGGGATGAGAGAGATGCGAATGGAAGGACAACAGAAAGGGTCGTCACGGCCACGAAAGCTCTGCAAACCGTACAAGAACACTGTTAATATACGCCGGCAGATTGCAAAAGGCAACTCTGGCCGTGGGATTACCGGATTACCGCTTGCGGCTTAGCGGGGCATTACCGCTAAGCCGCAAGCGGCACACTGAGGACTCAATCTTTCAAAATCGCGTGGCGTTCAACCTGAACCCGATTGCGGTCCCAGCGCGGCGCCGGTTCGCGGACGGCGCGGGCGATGGCGCCGATACACTCCGGCTTCTCGACGACGGCGGCGTGCGAGACGTGCAACCGCACCGCCGGCACGCCCTGATCCTGAAGGTCATCGCTCCACTGGCTGCGGCAGGTCACTACCCAGTCGGTCTTCACCACGGCGTCGCCGACAACGCAGAGGAACTCAACGCCTTCCGGAAGACGCGTACCGTCTGCCCGGCAATTGGCGGCCTTCAACGAGTCCACGTAGGGCCGCTGCGTGGAACAGGCGACGGCGCCGAAGTATGCCCAGAAAGAACCCGCGTTGGGCGTGCAAACCTGCACGACCTTGGTGACGCCGGCGCCGGGATGATGCTCGACGAAGTGACGGCACACCAGCCCGCCGCCGCTGTGGCCGAGCAGCACCAGGTCGGTGTAACCCATCTTCTTCAGCCGGGCCACGCCCTCCGCCAGCTCCGGCGCCTCAGATACCGCGCACACCGGTACATTCTGCCCGTAATAGAAGGCGTACACGTCCGCGTCGCGCTTCAGGATTTGCACCATGAACGAGTCCGGTTCCTGCCAATCCTGGAGGACGGCGCGGGAGGTCAGGTAGCGGTCAAGCTCGGGCCGGTAGCCGTGAATGAGGATGACCGCCCGCTTCTGCTCGGCGGCGCGCTCGAAGTTCATCGGCCGCTGCGGCACCGGCGCAACCTGCGCGAACGCCGCGTGCAGCGGCTCCTTCTTCCCCACGGATGACGTCGGCGGCGTCGCGTCGCGCTTCGCCTGCTCCAGCTTCAGGAACAGCTCGCACAACCCCCTGGCGTCCGCCTCGTCGCATTCGCGCAGCAGCTTACGGCTGTCGCGCCCCGCGGGATGG
Organism: Gemmatales bacterium; assembly: GCA_038331535.1. GTDB lineage: Bacteria > Planctomycetota > Planctomycetia > Gemmatales > Gemmataceae > JBBQPD01. The sequence continues at coordinate 23,760 of JBBQPD010000001.1, forward strand.
TCCTCCATGAAGGAGCGGAGTTTCTTCAGCTCTTTCTTGCCGACGGCGTCCTTGAAAGGCGTGTAATGCGTCGTGGAGCGAACCACCTTGCAATAGTCGAAGCGCCCGGACTGGTCGAGGTAGAACGCCATGCGCGTCGTGTTGGTGCGCCAGAAGCTCTTGCTCTCGAAGGTAAAAGTCAATTCGTAACCGTCGCTGAGCCGGCGGTAATCGTTGTAGCCGGCGCTGACGTACTTGTAGGTGGGCAGCGCGAAATAGACGATCGAACGACCGTTGTCCTTGATGATCTCGCGCGCCTGCTGCACTTCCTGCGGCTCGGACGCGGGGAGCGCGGCGCCGTGGAACACCCAGACAAAAATCACGATCATGCTCGCGAATCGGATGTTGCACCGCATCGGTGGTTCCCTCTCGGGGCTGAACCCGGACGGAGGGGGATAGAGCGTCCCCGTGTGAGCTTCCCCTTTCATAGTAACTGCGCTGCGCCGGAAGGGAAATAGCGCCAACGATTTGCCGCTTGCGGCTTAGCGGGTCTGACCGCGAAGCCGCAAGCGGCAATCAGGCTTCCCGCTGGACCTTCGCCTCCGTGCGCATAAACTCCCGATTGCCTCTCCGCCCTGGATTCACTCGGAGGAATAGCTGTGACCACATACCGCTGGCTGCTGGGAGCGCTCGTCCTCGTCGGCGCCTCGGCGCTGCTCGCCGACGGGCCAGGCGACAATATCGCCGAGAAGGTCCGCCCCGTCCCGCCGCCCGGTGTCAAGATTGCCGCCGGCGATCGGCAAGAGTTGGAGACCGGTGTTGCCGCGCTCGGCAAGGAGATCGCCGACCTGCGCGCGCTGCTGGCGAGTAAGCCGGCCCTGCTCGAGCTGCTGCCCGACGTGCAGATTTATCACAACGCCGTGCGTTACGCCCTGGCCAACGACGAGTTTTACAATCTCAACGAAGTCGCCGTCGCTCGCAAGTTTCTCACGCAGGGGATGGAGCGGGCGAAGGAATTGCGCGAGGGCAAGTCATCGTGGACGACGAAGACCGGCCTGGTGGTGCGCGGCTACGTCTCGAAGATCGACGGCTCGGTTCAGCCCTACGGCCTCGTCGTGCCGAAGGAGTACGTCGAAGGTGATGCGGGCAAGTACCGTCTCGACGTCTGGTGCCACGGCCGCGGCGAAACACTGAGCGAGTTGAGCTTTCTCAATGGCCGGCAGAGTTCGCCCGGCGAGTTCGCGCCGGCGCACGCCATCGTCCTGCATCTCTACGGCCGTTACTGCAACGCCAACAAGTTCGCCGGCGAGATCGACTGCCTCGAAGCGCTGGCCCACGTCGAGAAGCACTATCCCATCGACGAGTATCGCCGTGTGATTCGCGGCTTCTCGATGGGCGGGGCGGCCTGCTGGCAGTTCGCCGTTCACTATCCCAGCCTGTGGTGCGCCGCCGCGCCGGGCGCCGGCTTCTCCGAGACGGCCGACTTTCTCAAGGTCTTCCAGAAAGAGATCGTCAAGCCGACCGATTTCGAGCAGAAGCTGTGGCACGTCTACGACTGCACCGACTACGCCGGCAACCTCTTCAACCTGCCGACGGTCGCCTACAGCGGCGAGAAGGATTCGCAGAAACAGGCCGCCGACATGATGGAATCGGCGATGAAAAAGGAAGGGCTGACGCTGCTGCACTTGATCGGCCCCGGCGCCGGCCACTTCTACAACCCGGTGACGAAGAAGGAGCTGAACCGCCGCATCGACCGCCTGGCCGAGCGCGGCCGCGAGCTGGTCCCGAACCGCATCAAGTTCACCACCTACACGCTCCGCTACGACCGCAGCTTCTGGTTGCGCATCGACGGCCTGGCCCGGCACTGGGAGCGGGCCGACGTGGATGCGAACCTCATCGGCGCCGACGGCGCGATCGAGATTCACACCAAGAACGTCACCGCCTTCACGCTGGAAATGGACTCCGGCGACTTCCCGCTCGACGCGAGCGACAAGCCGAAGGTGACCATTGACGACGAGGAGCTGGAGGGCGCCCCGGTCCTGTCGGACAAGTCGTGGAAGTCGCACTTCCGCAAGAAAGGCGACACCTGGGAGGCAGTCGAGAAGCCCGATGAGACCGGCCTGGCCAAACGCCACGGCCTGCAAGGGCCGATTGACGACGCCTTCATGGACAGCTTCCTGATCGTCAAACCGAGCGGCAAGCCCATGAACGACACGACCGGCGCCTGGGCCGACGCCGAGATGAAACGGGCCATCGACCAGTGGCGCAAGCAGTTCCGCGGCGAGGCGCGCGTGAAGGCGGACAGCGACGTCACCTGGCTCGATGTTGCCCAGCACAACCTGATCCTGTGGGGCGACCCGGCGAGTAACGGCGTCCTGGGTAACATCGCGGACAAACTGCCTATCAAATGGGGCAAACAGAGCATCGAAGTGAACCGCGCGACGTTCGACGTCGAGAATCACGTCGCGGTGATGATCTACCCGAACCCGTTGAACCCGAACCGCTACATCGTGGTGAACAGCGGTTTCACCTTCCGCGATTACGACTACCTGAATAACGCCCGACAGATACCGAAGCTGCCGGATTACGCGGTGGTGGACGTGCGCACGCCGCCGTCGCCGCGCTGGCCGGGCAAGGTCGTCAAGGCGGGCTTCTTCGACGAGAAGTGGCGCTTCCCGACGCTGGAAAAGTAACGACGCGCACGATCGCGGCTGGCGGCTAAGCGGCACCTGCCCGCTAAGCCGCAAGCGGCAACACTACTTGTTTTTCTTCACCAACAACCTCCCGCACCCCGCCGCGCCGATGAACCCCGCGTCGCTGCCGAGTTCGGCCCAGCGCACCACCGTCCGCTCCGCCGGTACCGGAAACGCCAGCTGCCGCACGTGATGGCGGATGCGCTCCATGAACGGTTCGCCCGCCGCCGTCATGCCGCCGCCGAAGACCACCACGTCCGGGTCGATGATGTGCATCATGTTCGTCGCGCCGACGGCGAGGTAATACGCCGTGTCCTCGACGACGCGCGCCGCCAGCGCGTCACCCGCATCGGCGGCGAGGAACACGTCGCGGGCAGTCATCTCCTCTCTCGCCGCCACACCATGCAGCGTTGATCGTCCGCCATCTTCCGCGAGCGCCTCGCGCGTGCGCGTGACGACGGCGGTGGCGCTGGCGTAGGCCTCCAGGCAGCCCATGCGGCCGCAACCGCACGCGCGCGGATTCGTTATCTCAATCTTGATGTGGCCCAGCTCGGCGCCGTGACTGTGTTCGCCTTCGAGTACGCGGTCGCCAATCACGATGCCGCCGCCGACGCCGGTGCCGAGAGTGAACAGTACCATGCTGCGCGCGCCGCGACCGGCCCCGCCCCACAGCTCGCCGTAGGCGGCCGCGTTGGCGTCGTTCTGAAACGCCGTCGGCACCTTCAATTGGTCCTGCACGTACTGCCGCACCGGCACGTTCTTCCAGGGCCGCAGGTTCGGCGGATCGAGGATCATCCCGGCAGGAATATCCATCAGCCCCGGCGTGGCGACGCCAATGGCTGCGACGCGCTCCCAGCCGACGCCAACGGCTGCGACGGCCTGGCGCAGCGTCTCGCACATGCGCTCCAGGCCGAACTCCTGGCCGCGGTGCGCCTCGGTCGTCAGGCTGATGGGCGGTCCGAGCGGCCGACCGTCGTCGTCCACGACTCCGGCTTTCATTGTGGTGCCGCCGACGTCGAGACCGGCGTAGTAGGGTGTGTGGCTCATGGATACGATTGGACACGACGGCGGCGCGAAAGGCCAGTGAAAAGCACGGGACGACACTTGAGGTGCCGATGGTAAAAGGGAGCGAGACGCGATTGCAAAGCAGAGCCGGCGTTAGACGAGCCAGTTTTCAGTCCGGATGTCAGGAAGCGCCTCGAAGTCTCTGTCCGTGGTCAAGACGATAACTCCCAGCTGTCGCGCCAGACTCGCCAGGACTCGATCTGCGTGTGAGAGAACCCGCCCTCCACGTTTCAACTCGACATGAAGCTTTCCGAATTCTTCGGCAACGTGCTGGTCGATCGGCCAAATTCGGACGCGGCGAAGCACCCGGTGCAAAGTCGTCCGGTACTCTTCCGGGCAGGCGGTTTGCTCAATTCCGGCTTCGATTTCGCACAAGACGGGCCAGCAAGTGCCGAGGCGAAACCCGTTGCGCCGTGCCTCCGCGAGGCGATCGCGAATCGGCGCCACGGGCCGCAGCGCCGCGCTGAGATGGTTGGTGTCGAGCAGATACCCTCTCATTCCGCCACTCCCACTTCGCGCCGCGCCTCCAGCTTGGCTTCCGCGCGGATGGCGCGGATGGCCTCCTGGAAAGTACGTTCCGATTCGGGAGGAATCGCCAACGCGGCCTCTTCCACACCCTGAAGCCATTCGGCCGTGTCGTCCCGTTCTGTTTCCGATTCCGGCCTGGCTTCGAGGTAGATTTCCGTCCCGTCTTTCCACTCGGGAGGAAGAGGCTCCAGGGGAATGATGCGGCCGTCCTTCAACACAGCTTTCGGCATGGATGACCTTCTTTCCTCGACGGGGCAACACCATCAGTGTACCACGCTGGCAACACGGAGACCCTGAAACCCGGGCCCGAACTCCAGCAAGCTAACAGGACCGGTTGGCCGAATCGGTGCCTCGTTCACGTCAAATACGTATCGGCAGCAGCTTGTTTGTACGTCTGCTCCAGATCGATTGTCAGGGCGGAGTGGACCGAGAGCGGCAGCGGTATTGCGGGCAGTGGCTCGCCAATCGCGAACGGGCGGCGCCATGTCCCCAGCAAGCGACCGCCCTCCGGGGAGGGCTCGCCGACGCGGTAACTGACGGCCAGGGGCGTCGGGCACACGACAGGGGGCAATTGCAACTCCTGCACGATCCGCTCCGCGAAAGAGAACCGCAGCGGAAGTCGATGCACGTCCACCAGCAGCAGATGAACCCCCTCATGTAAATAGCCCAGGTAGCGGGCCAGGTAAATATCACGCGAGGCGGGGCGGTCTTTGTTGCGAGGGGAAACCAGTTCGACCGCCGCGATCAGGTGCCCCGCGCTCGCCACATAGAGAGCAGGTTCCGCGGTCAGAACGGAAACGGCAACCTCCTCATCCGGCGCCACGGCTCCACCCGTCGTAGCGCCTCCCGTTGGCTGTTCCGGCAGCCATTGAGGAACCTGGACGTCGGCATGGGCCGGCGGCGCGCCGATCGTCAACGTCGGCGTCGAACCGACATAAGCCCGGTAACCTTCGGGCAAACGCGGCTTGATCCAGCGCAGCAGTTCGCTGATCCACAACGTGTGGACGCCGTCCCAACCGGAGTGCATCGACCAGTCATGCAACGGCATAAAATCATCTCCCGTCAGGGAGCCAACGCGAATCGAGGAGTTACACGTGCTCATTCTATCACGCCGCGAAGCCTCGTCCGCGTCGCCTCAGCGCCGGCTGTTTCGTATGCTATCTTCCGACTCGCTTTATTGATGAGGCACCGCCGTGAAACTCGCGTTCTCTTCCAACGCCTACCTCAATTTCTCCTTCGCCGAGGCGGTGCGCCGCATCGCCGCCCTCGGCTATCAGGGCGTCGAGATCATGGCCGACGTGCCGCATGCCTGGCCGGCCTGGATGCTCGACGAGCAGAAACAGGCCATCCGCGATACGCTGGCGAAGCACAACCTCGCCATCTCGAATATCAACGCCTTCATGATGCACGCGGTCAACGATCCGCGCCAGCGTTACTGGTATCCGTCCTGGATCGAACCCGACCCGCACTACCGCCAGATACGCATCGACCACACCACGCGTGCCCTCACCCTGGCACGCGAGCTGGGCGCGCGCTGCATCACGACCGAGCCGGGCGGCCCCGTCGAGAAGGGCGCGTCGTGGAGCGCCGCCCTGAAGCTGTTCGTCGAGATGCTCAAGCCCGTCATCGCCCACGCGGAGAAAGAGGGCGTCCTGCTGCTGATCGAGCCGGAGCCGGGGCTGCTCGTCGAGACGGCCGACCAGTTCCTCGAACTGATGAAGCACCTCGATTCGCC
>JBBQPD010000002.1:0-27437 GCA_038331535.1 Gemmatales bacterium
CATGACCAGTTACGCCGACCTCCTCAAGGCCGGCGACCACGAAGAGCCGGGCCTCGTTCCCGGCAAACCGGACAAGAGCTTCATCGTGTCTCAGATTCGCATCAAGCCCGACGGCAAGTCGGAGATGCCGCGCAGCAAGGATCCGCTGCCGAAAAAGGACATCGATCTCGTCACGCGCTGGATTGCCGAGGGAGCCAAGGACGACACGCCCAAGACCGCCAGCGACGTGGTCGATGCCGCCCACCCGCCGATTTACGCACTGCCGCCGGTCATCACGGCCCTCGATTATTCGCCGGACAGCAAGCTCCTCGCCGTGTCGGGTTATCACGAGGTGTTGCTGCACAAGGCGGACGGCAGCGGCCTTGCCGGCCGGCTCGTCGGGCTGTCGGAGCGCATCAACGCCATCGCCTTTTCACCGGACGGGAAACAGCTCGCCGTCGCCGGCGGCTCGCCGGGCCGCTTCGGCGAGGTGCAGGTCTGGGATCTCGAAAAGAAGAAATTGCGACTCTCCATCTCCTCGACCTTCGACACCGTCTACGGCGTCAGCTGGTCGCACGACGGCACGAAGATCGCCTACGGCTGCGGCGACAACTCGCTGCGCGCCTTCGAGACAGAGAAGGGGCAGCAAATCCTCTTCCAGGGTGCCCATAGCGACTGGGTGCTGGGCACCGTGTTCTCGAAAGATTCGACCTACCTCGTGTCGATCAGCCGCGACCGCACCATGAAGCTAACCGAGGTTTCAACGCAGCGCTTCATCGACAACGTGACGAGCATCACTCCGGGGGCGTTGAAGGGCGGCTTGCAAACCGTCGCCCGCAATCCGCAGAAGACCGAGCAGAAGGTGAAGAGCACCGCCGCCGGCACCGACATGACGGAGAAGTGGTACGACGAATTGCTGATCGGCGGCTCCGACGGCGTGCCGCGTTTATACAAAATGCACCGCACGCAGAAGCGCGTCATCGGCGACGACTTCAACAAGATTCGCGAGTATCCGGGGCTTCCGGGCCGCATTTACGCGACGGCGTTTCACCCGGACGGCTCGAAGTTTGTCGCCGGCAGCAGCCTCGACGGCAAGGGCGAAGTGCGTGTTTATCAAACCGCCGATGCAAAGGTGGTCGCGAAACTCGAAGGCGAGCCAGGAGCGGTCTACGCCCTGGCGTGGCGGCCGGACGGCGCTCAGGTTGCGGTTGCGGGTTTCGACGGCACCATTCGCCTCATGGACCCGGCGACCGGCAAGGTGGTCAAGGAGTTCGTGGCCGTGCCGCTGACGACGGCGAAGGCGCCGTGACGTGGACGATGGATCATCTTGACACAGCCACCAAACAAAAACTGTCTGGCTGAGAGCTGATAGCTATCAGCTAAAAGCTGTCAGCAAGAACTCGGCTGAACGTCTCCGCATCTTGCGGAGACGTTCAGAAGTAAGAAACGATCATGCGAATCCTCACCGCATTCCTCCTCGTGATGTTCGCGTCAACCGCCGCTGCAGCGGATGACGCCGGCTTCGCGTTCTTCGAGAAAAAGATACGTCCCATCCTGGCCGAGCACTGCTACGCCTGCCATTCGGCCCAGGCGAAGATTCCGCAGGCCGGCCTCCTACTCGATACGCGCGACGGCGTGCGCAAAGGCGGCGACCACGGCCCGGCGATCATGCCCGGCGACCCGGACAAAAGTCTGCTCATCAAGGCCGTCCGCTACAACGGCAAGCCGCGGATGCCGGAGAAGGGCAAGCTGCCTGCCGCCGTCATCGCCGACCTGGAGCAGTGGGTGCGCATCGGCGCGCCCGATCCGCGCAACGACAAGCCAATCGTGGCGGCCAAGCCCGGTATCAACCTCGATGAAGGCCGCAAATTCTGGGCGTTCCAGCCGCCGCAAGCGCAGCCGATTCCTTCCGTCAAGGACGCCGCCTGGCCGCGCGGCGACCTCGACCGCTTCGTTCTCTCTCGACTGGAGGCGAAGAGGATCAAGCCCGTTGCCGACGCCGACACGCAGACGCTCGTCCGCAGACTGTATTTCGATTTGATCGGACTGCCACCGACGCCGGAGCAGATTGACGAATTCCTGGTCGCGGCGGCCGCTAAGCCGCAAGCGGCAATGGAAGAGATCGTCGATAAGCTGCTTGCGAGTCCGCACTTTGGCGAGCGCTGGGGCCGGCACTGGCTCGACGTGGCCCGTTACGCCGATTCGTCCGGCGGCGGCCGCTCGCTGATCTTCAAGGACGCCTGGCGCTATCGCGACTACGCGATCGAGTCGTTCAACGCCGACCGGCCCTACGACCGCTTCATCACCGAGCAAATCGCCGGCGATTTGTTGCCGGCCGCCACACCCGAACAACGCCGCCGTCAACTCGTCGCCACCGCCTTCCTCGCCCTCGGCCCGACGAACTACGAAGAGCAGGACAAGGACGTTCTCGAGATGGACGTGATCGACGAGCAGATCGACACAATCGGCCGCGTGTTCCTCGGCATGACCATCGGCTGCGCGCGCTGCCACGACCATAAGTTCGATCCGATCCCGACGAAGGATTACTACGCCCTCGCCGGCATCCTGAAGAGCACGCACACCTTAATTCACGACAACGTGTCGAAGTGGGTCGAGCAACCGCTGCCGATGAGCGCCGAACAGGAGAAGACGTTCAAACAGCACGAGACCGCGGTCGCCGCGCTCAAGGACCGGCTGCGCCTGGCGAAGGAGAAAAGCGGCAAGTCGGTCGCGGTCGCCAGGGGCATCGTCTCCCCCTCCGACCTGCCCGGCATCGTCCTGGACGACACCCAGGCGAAGAAGGTCGGCGAGTGGAAGGTCTCGAAGTTTTCCGGCAATTACATCGGCGAGGGCGCTCTATACGACGACCGCACTGTCAAGAGCGAAAAGACGCTGACGTTCGTGCCGGAGTTCCCGAAGCAGGGCCGCTACGAAGTGCGCCTGGCGTACGTCTCTCATGAAAATCGCGACGCCAACGTGCCGGTTCACATCCTGCACCTCGATGGCGAGAAGACAGTCTATGTCAACATGAAGGAGACGCCGCCGATCGACGGCCGCTTCGTCTCTCTCGGCACCTACCGCTTCAACAAGAACGGCCAGTGGTTCGTGATGGTGTCAAACGACGGGACAAAGGGGCACATCTCCGTCGACGCGGTGCAGTTCTTGCCCGAGGAGGAAGCGAAGTCCGCCGACACCAAACCTCCGGTCGCCGACGCTCCCGGCGCGCCTGACATGGTGAAGAAATTAGAAGCCGAGCTGAAAAAGTTGACCGATACCGGTCCCGCACGGCCCGTCGCGATGGGCGTCGAGGAGGCGGCGAAGGTCGGCGACATTCCGATTTGCATTCGCGGCAACACCTTCAACCGGGGCGAACTGGCGCCGCGCGGCTTCCTTCAGGTGACGGTGCCTTCGGGGACGAAGACGGCAATCGCGGCGAAAGAGAGTGGCCGTCGCGAATTAGCTGCGTGGCTGGCGAGTCCTCGCAATCCGCTGACGGCGCGCGTCATGGTCAACCGGGTCTGGCACCACCTCTTCGGCGCCGGCCTCGTGCGCACGGTCGATGAGTTCGGCGTCACCGGCGAACGGCCGTCGCACCCCGAGTTGCTCGACCATCTCGCTGTGCGTTTCGTGGAGCAAGGCTGGTCGGTCAAGAAGTTGATTCGCGAGATTATGCTGTCGCGATCGTATCAGCTGAGCGCAGAAGGAAGTCAGCAAATCGATCCGGAGAATCGCCTGCTGTGGCGCCACAACCGCCGCCGGCTCGATGCCGAATCGCTGCACGACGCGATCCTGTTCGTCAGCGGCAAACTCGACCGGACCGCGGGCGGCCCGACGATCAAGGCGAACACCGCCACCGAATACGGCTACGTCTTCGAGGACACGCGCCGCGGTGTGTACACACCGGTGTTCCGCAATCGCTTGCCGGAGTTGTACGAGGCGTTCGACTTCGCCGACCCGAACCTGGTGACGGGCCGGCGCACGGTCAGCACGACCGTGACGCAGGCGCTGTACCTGATGAACAACGCCTTCGTGATGGAGCAATCGCGCAGCGCGGCCCAGGCGGCACTGGCGAAACCGGAGACCAACGACACAGCCAGGCTGGACCGCGCGTATCGCGCCGCGCTGGGGCGCCTGCCGACTGAGCGCGAACGGGATTTGGTAATGAAATATCTCGCCGGCAAGGCGACGCCGGAGCAGCGACAGACGGCGTGGGAGCGCGTCTTTCAGGCGCTGTTCTCATGCGTTGATTTCCGGCATGAGTAGTTTTGCCGCTTGCGGCTTAGCGGCCCTGCGCCGCCAAGCGGCAGTCAAAACCACCCCGCATTGCGTAGCCCCAGATACATCATCACGAAGCCGACCCAGTTGCTCAGGGCCGTGAGCGCGCCAAGAATGATCGCGGCGAAGACGGGGCCAGTGGCCGTAAAGAGCGGATCGCGTTTGCCACGGCTCCGCGCCGTGAGGCCCAGGACGCACGCGACCGGTCCCGCGAACAGTCCGACGCCGGGGACGATGGAAACGATCGCGAGGTGATAGGCGCGCAGCGCCGGCCGATTGTGGACCGTGGCCGCCGGCGAGAACGGCGTATCGCTGTTCTCCGCCACGCCGCGCCGCCGCCGTCGGCCGATCAGGATACCGCACGCCGTACAGCGGGGTGCGCCAGGCTCGTTGGCGGCGGTGCAGGCCGGGCATGGCACCGTCTTTCCTGTCCCCTGTTCAGCCGCCATACCGTCCCCTACAAAAAAATGACAGGGCGACAGGGTGACAGGGTGACGGGGTGACAGAACGGTGATTCTTCACCTTGTCACCCCGTCACCCTGTCACCCTGTCATCCTTTTGAGGTGGGCATGCGCTACCGACCGTCGTTCGAGGAGTTCGTCGAGCTGGCCCAGGGACACAGCGTCATTCCCATCTTTCGCCAGCTCATCGGCGACACGCTCACCCCCGTCACCGCTTTCTGCAAAATCCAGGAGGGCGACTGGGCATTCCTCTTCGAGAGTGTAGTCGGCGGCGAGCGTCTCGGCCGGTATAGTTTCCTCGGCGCCGGCCCATTCCTGCGTTTCCAGGCGTTCGGTACTCGCGTCCAAATCCAGACCACGCCGTCGGCGTCCGGCCCCGGCGGCGTCACCGAACAGGTGCATCCCGACCCGCTGCGCTTGCTGGAAGAGCGGCTCTCCGCGTTTCGCGCTCCGCATCTACCGGGTCTGCCGCGTTTCTGCGGCGGCGCCGTCGGCTATGCCGGCTACGACACGGTGCGCTACGTCGAGCGCCTGCCGAATGCGCCTGCGGACGACCGCGGTTTGCCCGATCTCTGCTTTGCGTTTTACGACCGCATGGTCATCTTCGACCACATCACCAAGACCATCGCCGCGGTGGCCCACGCTCATATCGATCCGGCCAATCTGAAACGCTCGTACGAAAATGCGTGCGACCGGGTCGATCGACTGGTCGAGAGGCTGCATCAGGGTGTCGCCGACCTGCAATTGACCGACATTCAACCGATCGGCGAGGCGACGCAGTCGTTTCGTTCCAACTTCGAGCCGGCCGCGTTCGAGGCCGCCGTGCTTCGCTGTAAAGAATACATCAAGGCGGGCGACATCTTTCAGGTCGTCCTCAGCCAGCGCCTACAAACGGAAACGCGGGCTCGGCCCTTCGACATTTATCGAACGCTGCGCGTCGTCAATCCCAGTCCGTTCCTTCTCTACCTCAAGTCCGGCCCGCAGTGTTTGATCGGCAGCTCGCCAGAGATCATGGTGCGCGTCGAGGGCGACCTGATCACAACGCGGCCGTTGGCCGGCACGCGCCGCCGCGGCACGACGGCGGACGAGGACGAGCGCCTCGCCGCCGAGTTGCTCGCCGATCCGAAAGAGCGGGCGGAACACATCATGCTCGTGGACCTCGGCCGCAACGACGTGGGCCGGGTCTCGCGCTTCGGCACCGTGCAGCTGAGCGACGTGTTGACCGTGGAGCGCTACAGTCACGTCATGCACCTGTGCAGCACGGTGATCGGCCGACTGCAACCAGGCAAGACGGCGTTCGACGCCCTGCGCTCGTGCTTGCCGGCCGGCACGCTGAGCGGCGCGCCGAAGGTGCGGGCGATGGAGATCATCGACGAGTTGGAGCCGCATCGTCGCGGACCGTATGGCGGCGCGGTCGGCTATGTCGATTTCAGCGGCAACATGGATACCTGCATCGCGCTGCGGACGATGGTGCTGAAAGGCCAGACAGCGTACCTTCAGGCCGGCGCCGGCATCGTCGCCGACAGCGACCCGCGCAGCGAGTGGGAGGAGACGATGAACAAGGCTCGCGGCCTGCTGAGAGCGCTGGAAATGGCGGAGAATCAACTCTGAGCGTTGGGGTTTACGAGCCGCGACCGTCAGGGAGCGTTGGGGACATGCTGCCAACGCTCCCTGACGGTCGCGGCTCGTGAAATACGATTTATTCCGGAGCGGTCTCCAGCACGCGCTTCCACTTCATCGGCACTCCGCGATAGGCCGCTTGATAGGTCTGCTCCAACGGCACGTTGACGTAACCATCCGGTTCGAGATACAGCGGCATTTCCGGCAGCACGTCGCCAATGGCGACCGGCTCGACAAAAGCCCGTTTAATCTGCCCGGCCGAGTACGCGGCAAGTGTCAGCGGCTTGTCAATCGGGGCGACAAACTCACCTTCGTGGATCTCTGACCAGATGGCGCCATGGATGCCCTGGGGGTCGCGCCGGCCGGGCGGGTGCAGGTCCGCGATCAGCAGGTGATAGCCGCGGTAAAGTGCCTCGGACGCTTTCTCGACGAATGAGCGAATTGCGTGCCGACTTGCTTTGTTCCCAGGCGACACAATCTCGATAAGCGCGATGATGCGGTCGTCGCTGCTATGTCGGATCACCAGATTGCGCCGCTTCAGGACGTACTCATCCATCTCGGTCTGTGCGGTGAACCGTACGCGCGGCGAGGCAGTAAGCAGAGCGACGGAGCCGGAGTTGTCTCCCGACGTGTCCGTGCCGTTATCCCCGGCGGATTGCAACGTCAACACGTCGGGACCGAGCGGACCCGCGATTTGTTCTGCCATCGCATAGTAATCGGGCGGCAAAATGCCGTTGTTGAGCGCGTTGCGAATCTCGGCGATCCACGCCACATGAAAATCGTGAAACGTCCCAGCGCTGACGCGCGACCAATCGTGAATCGGCATGGCGGCATCTCCACTCGACAGGCTCTGCGGATGCACTGCCGGCATTATACCGTGGAGAAGACGGAACGCGAACGCCACCCGAAATTGCCGCTTGCGGCTTGGCGGTCAGGCGCCGTTAAGCCGCAAGCGAGCGCGTCCAACGGCGACCCGATCCGATTTCGAATCGAGTCGCGGCAGGGTAACGAGATGTAACAGACGCACGTCATTCTATTGCGGTGATTCCGCGAACAGCATAGAATCGCGGTCCAACGGTCGAGCCGCAGGCTCCGTACACCGATCCAGTCGTCGTCACAGGAGGGACAGGCCATGTTCGGCAGCACCCGTCGGAACTTCCGCAGGGCAACGTCTCTGGCATTGCTGATGGTCCTCGGCATCCTGGCGCGGCCCGCCGCGAACCTCCGAGGCCAGGATAAGGGAGAAAAGGCTGCGCCGCCGCCGATGGAAGGTCCGGGCGCGCAGCCACCCGCACCCGCCCAGCCGCTCATCTCACCGACGATGGTCGTCCAGCCCGTCCCTTCGTCGATCCCGTCCCTACCACCCCAAATACCGAGTTCCGGGCCGGGACCGAATGTTACGTTCCCCGGTCAAGGTTTCAATCCACCGAACAGTATCCCACAGATCGCCTTTGGATCTGGACCACAACCGATGATGACCCCGCCGCGGTTCCCCTTCACGATCGACCCCAAGACGCCGTTGAAAAAACTCCTGCCGGTTTCCCCGAACGTCAAGAACGGTCTTCCATTCCTCACCGACGACTTGACCCAGGTTCCCGAAGTCCAGTTCCAGATGCCGCTGGCGAAGACTGGCGAGGCGATGAAGAACACCGCGCACCTGATCGCCAAGATCAATCATCTCAACGCCAAGAAGGCGGACGGCTTCCTGGAGGCGCTGCGCGCGGACCGTCCCGACTTACAGGGCATGCCGTTCGCAATGGGCGACGCCTGCCGGACGAAGGGCGAGCGCAACCGGCAGTTCACCGCCGCCGTCGCTTCGGTGCGGGCTTTCATGCAGCAAGGCGGCAACGCCGACAACTTCTGGACGCAGTACCTGCAAAACTGCACCCAGTGCGACGCGCAGCTCAACAAGGCCGACAAGCAGCTTCAGGAACACGCGAACTTGGCTCGCATCGCGGCCTTGATGCAGGTGTTCGCGCCCGAGTCGCCGAGCATGCGCCTGGGGCTCATCAAATACCTGTCCACGGTGGCGCATGTCGAGGCGACGCGCGCCCTCGCCAAGCTGGCCATCTTCTCCGCCGAGGAGGAGGTCCGGCAGGCCGCGACCGATGCCCTCAAGGTTCGGCGTGAGCGCGATTACACCGACGTTCTGGTGCAAGGGCTGCGCTACCCCTGGCCGACAATCGCCAAGCGCTCCGCCGACGCGCTCGTCAAGTTGGAGCGCAACGATCTTATCCCCCAGCTGATCGATCTGCTGGACGAGCCGGACCCGCGCTCCCCGGTCATGCAAGAGGTCGAGAAGAAAAAGGTGCCGGTCATTCGCGAAATGGTCAAAGTCAACCATCATCGCAACTGCCTGATGTGCCATGCCCCTGGCAATACCGACACGGTGTCGGCCGAGACGCTTGCCGTACCGGTGCCGACGCCGGACCAGCCGTTGGCGCCCCCGTCAGGCGGTTACAATCAGTCGGGTTCCTCGCCCGATCTGCTGGTGCGCATCGACGTGACCTATCTGCGCCAGGATTTCTCGATGTTGCAGCCGGTCGCCGACGCCGCCCCCTGGCCGGAAATGCAGCGTTTCGACTTCTTCGTGCGGACGCGCGAGCTGTCCGAGGAGGACGCCGCCGCACTGCGAGCCAAGCTCGACACACACGAGAAGGGCCGCATCACGCCGTACCAGCGTGCCACCGTCACCGCGCTGCGCGAGTTGACGGGCAAGGATACCGCACCCACGTCGAAAGCCTGGCGGGAGCTTCTCGATTTGCCGGAGCGTGCGCGGAACTGACGCCGCGTCAGCGCTGATCGTTCATTCAGAACCGAGACCCCGGCTTGCCGTTTCGCGAAACGGCAAGCCGGGGTCTCGGCGCTACAGGCATTCCGCGGTACAATTCACCTCAGCCGAACGATGCGTGCAACGCCGCCAAACCTGTTTATGTTTCGCGTGGACCGCGCGAAACGTAAACAAGAAAGCTCCCACCCGCCAGCACGAGAATCCCGCCGATGAAGTGCTCCTCGATATTCCTTGTTCTTCTCTCCTCCGCGCTGCTGCGCGCCGAGCCGCCGGCCGAGAAACAATTCTCTCCCGAAGATATTGCCTTCTTCGAGAAAGACGTGCTGCCGATCCTGAAGGCGAATTGCTATCGCTGCCACGGAGTAGGCGAGAAGCTGCGCGGCGATCTCTACCTGACCAGCCGTAAAGGCATCCTCTCCGGCGGCGGCCTCGGCGAGGTCGTCTCGCTGGAGAAGCCGGACGAGAGCTTGCTGCTAAAAGCGATCGGCTGGAAAGACGACAAGCTGAAGATGCCGGAGGACCGTAAGCTCCCGCAGAAGGAGATCGACGTCCTCACGAAATGGGTGCGGCTGGGCGTCCCGCACACGGGCGCCACGGACCTTGCGAAGAAGGAGCCGAAGGGGAGGAAAATCACGCCGGAGGACCGCGCTTACTGGGCATACCGGCCACTGAAACGGCCCGTCTCGCCGAAAGTGAAGAACGCGGCGTGGGTGCGCAATCCGATCGACGCGTTTATCCTCGCGAAACTCGAAGAGAAGGGTCTCACCCCTGCGGAGCCGGCCGACCGGGTGGCGCTGGCTCGCCGCGTCTATTACGACCTGACCGGCTTGCCGCCGACGCCGGAGCAGATCGACGCCTTCGTCAACGACAAGGATTCGGCCGCTTACGAAAAGCTGCTCGATGCGCTGCTCGATTCGCCGCACTACGGCGAGAAGTGGGGCCGGCACTGGCTCGATCTCGTCCGCTATGCCGAGACCCACGGCTACGAGCGCGATTCGCCCAAGCCGTTCGCCTGGCGCTACCGCGATTATGTCATCGACGCCTTCAACAAGGACTAGCCCTACGATCAGTTCATCCGCGAACAGATCGCCGGCGACGAGCTGGAGCAGGTGACCGCCGAGACGACGACGGCGACGGGCTATTACCGCCTCGGCGTCTTTGACGACGAACCGGCCGACCGATTGCTGGCGAAATACGACGTCCTGGACGGCATCGTTTCAACGACGAGCCAGGTGTTCCTCGGCATGACGGTCGGTTGCGCCCGCTGTCACGACCACAAAAAAGACCCGGTGCCGCAGCGCGATTACTATCGCTTGCTGGCGTTCTTCCGCGACGTGACCGACATGAACGTGAAGAATACGCGCATCGTTTCTTCGGCGCGCGATCGGGTGGAGGCCGAAAAACAGGCGAAAACGCGGCAGACGCGTGAGGCGGAGCTGTATCAGCAGATTTATCAGGTGGAGCAGCGTTTTCTCGCCGGGGCCGCGAAGCAGGGCATCTCAACGAGCCGGCAGCCTACCTCGGACATGACCGATCTTCATTATCGCTTTTACCGCGACACCTGGGAGCGGCTGCCTGATTTCGACGCCCTCAAACCGGAAGCGACGGGCGAAGTGGCCCACAACTTCTTCACGCTGTCGCCGGCCTCGCGGTCCGAGTCGATTGGACTCGTGTTCGAGGGCAAGTTGAAGGTGCCGACGCAGGGCGAGTACACTTTTTTCCTCGAATCCTTCGATGGCTCCAGGCTGATCGTCAACGGCAAGACGTTGCTCGACAAACCGGCGCAGGGCCATCAGTCCGGTGAGGCCAAGGCGCTGCTGCCCGCCGGGATGGTGCCAATCCGACTGGAGTATTTCAACGCCGTCAGCAAGCCGTTTTTGAAGGTGCAATGGAGCGGCCCCGGCGTCGCCTTGCGGCCTCTGAGCACGCGTGGCGACCTTCCCGGCCGTGTCCTCGTCCCCGATTCGCGCGAGTCGGCGCAGACATGGACGTACACGACCAAGAAGCCGGACGCCGACTGGATGAAGCCGGAGTTCAACACGGAAAGCTGGAAGAACGGTCCCGCCGGCTTCGGCGTGCGCGGCACGCCCGGCGCCGTGGTGCGGACTGTGTGGAAGGCTGACGACATCTGGCTGCGGAAGACGTTTGCGGTCGGCGACGTACCCTCCGGCCTGACGATGAACCTGCATCACCACGATGATGTGGAAGTGTACCTCAACGGCCAGCTCGTCTATCAAGCGAATGGCTACCTCGTCGAGTATCGCCCAATCGTTCTCGGCGCGGAGGCGATCAAGGCACTGAAGAAAGGCGCCAACGTCGTCGCCGTTCACTGCCATCAGACAACCGGCGGCCAATACAACGACCTGGGGCTAAGTGAGGCGAGCGACCGAGTCGCGATCGCGGAGTTGATTCGCCGCCACGGCTCTGACGTGTTGGGCGCCGAGGAAACACTTGCTTACGCCAAGTTGGTTCGGGAGTTGGAGGCGGTTCGCAAAGTCCCGCCGGAAGGCGGCGTGGAAGTCATGTGCGTGCAGGAGAACGGCCGAGCGCCGGCGCACATTTTGATCCGCGGCAATCCCGGCGCCCAGGGCGATCCGGTGACGGCGGGCGTTCCCGAAGTCCTCGTCAAGGCGGCCATCGCGGTGAGTCAACGCGAACCGTCGGCGCCGACCTCGGGCAAACGCCGCGCTCTCGCCGAGTGGCTGACGAGCAAGGACAACCCGCTGACGGCCCGCGTCATGGCGAATCGGCTGTGGCAGTACCACTTCGGCCGCGGCATCGTGCCGACCTCGAACGACTTCGGCAAACTCGGCGAAATGCCGACGCACCCCGAACTCCTCGACTGGTTGGCGAGCGACTTCGCGGCAGGCGGTTGGTCCATGAAACGCATGCACAAGCTCATCATGACCTCGAACACCTACCGCATGTCGTCGAAGGGCGACGCGAAAGCGCTGCGGGAGGACGGCGGCAACCTGCTGATGTGGCGCTTCAACATGCGCCGACTGACGGCCGAGGAAGTACGCGATTCGATCCTCATGGCGAGCGGCAAACTAAACCTCAAGGCCGGCGGACCGAGCGTGTATCCGTCGATCCCCAAGGAAGTGCTGGCCGGGCAATCGGTGCCGGGATCGGGATGGCCGACGACCCTCGGCGACGAGGCCAATCGCCGCAGTGTCTACGTTCACGTCAAGCGCTCGCTGCAAGTGCCGATATTGGCCCATCACGACCAGGCCGACACCGATTCGAGCTGTGCGGTGCGCTTCACGACGACCGTGCCGACGACGGCGCTGGGTATGCTCAACGGCGCCTTTACGAATGAGCAGGCGGCCGCCTTCGCGAAGCGCTTGGAGCGCGAGGCACCGGATGATGTGACCGCTCAGGTGAAACGCGCCATTCGCCTCACGACCGGGAGAATTCCTTCCTCGGAGGAGGTGAAGAAGGATATTGCGTTCATCAAGGAAATGCAGGAGCAAGCGAAGCTCAGCGACTCCGAGGCACTGACGCGCTATTGCTTGCTGGCGCTGAACACGAATGAGTTTGTGTATTTGGATTGACGCGGTTCGCACGCTCGATTCGGTAGAATGATGGGGGAATGAGGGCGTCGAAATGAATCCGAATTCGATCGTCGTTGAAGGGGTCGTCACTCCGGAAGGGACATTGCAACTGACCGGCACCATTTCGTTGCCGGCCGGCAAGGTCGAAGTGACCGTGCGCTCTTTCACGGCGCCGGTCGCACAGGAGGATTGGTGGCAATTCATGCTGCGCTCGCGCCGTGAATTGGAGGCCACCGGGACTCATTTCCTGAATGAGCACGAGATGAACGCCCAGCTTGAGTGGTTGCGGGAAAGCGACCGAATCGATGATTTGCTTCAGCAGGCTGACCGGGATCGTCCCGCATGTTGATCTACTGCGACAGCGTGATCCTGATGTATTTCTTCGAGCACCGTGGGCCGTTTAATGTCCGGGCCACGAACCGTCTGGCGGCATTACGGGCGGCAAGTGATGCCATCGCCGTAAGTGATCTGAGCCGTCTGGAGTGCCGCGTGAAGCCGATCAAGCTGCGGGACGCAGCCGTGCTGGCCGTGTACGACGCCTTCTTCGCACTACCCGACGTGCGCCGGATAGCGGTCACGACGGCCGTTTTCGACCGTGCGACACTGTTGCGGGCCACTTACAACTTCAAACTGGGAGATTCGCTGCATCTGGCTGCCGCGATCGAGGCGGGCTGTGACTGTCTCTTGACCAACGATACTCGCCTCAGCCGTTGCACAGACATTGCCGTTGAGATTCTGCCGTAACGACCGAGACCAACCGAAAGCAAGTAGCGCGATCGAGGCCAGTTGTGGCCGCGCGAAACGGCAAGCCGCGGAGGGCGCTCAAACGCGCAGGACGGACTACATGAAAATCGCGACCTGTTTACGTTTCGCGCGAATTCGCGCGAAACGTAAACAGGACGCGCGCTGAGGATTCTTCCCATGACCCATCATCCCGCCTCGCAGTTTTGTGGCCGCACGCGGCGCGAGTTCCTTTGGGACATCGGCGGCGGCTTCGGCGGCGTCGCGCTGTCCAGCCTGCTGGCCACGGATGCGTCGGCCGCGGAAGCGCTGCCGCAGTTCGTCAATCCGCTCGCCCCGCGCAAGCCGCACTACGAGGGCAAGGCCAAGAGCGTCATCTTCCTGTTCATGTACGGCGGGCCCAGCCACGTCGATACCTTCGACTACAAACCGAACCTCTATCCGCTCGACGGCAAGACGATCGAAGTGAAGACGTTCGGCCGCGGCGGGCATCGCAACCAGGGCCGTGTCGTCGGGCCGAAGTGGAAGTTCAAGCAGTACGGCCAGTGCGGCAAGTGGGTCAGCGATCTGTTCCCGAACGTCGCCACCTGCGTCGATGACCTGGCGTTTCTGCACTCGATGTACGCCGAGTCGCCGATCCACGGCTCGGCGATGCTCATGATGAACGCCGGCCGTATCCTCAGCGGCCATCCGTGCCTCGGCACCTGGGTGACCTACGGCCTCGGCAGCGAGAACGAGAACCTGCCCGGTTTCGTCGTCATGCTCGACAAGACCGGCGGGCCGATCAGCGGGCCGAAGAACTGGTCGAGCGGCTACATGCCGGCATCGTACCAGGGCGTCGTCGTCCGCGCCTCCGGCACGCCGATCCACGACCTCGAGCTGCCGCCCGGCATGACGCGCGAGTCGCAGCGGCAACTCCTCGACCGTCTGCGCGAGAAGAATCAGGAACACCTCAACGCCCGTGCCGACAACACCGAGCTGGCGGCGCGCATCGCCTCCTACGAGCTGGCGTACAAGATGCAGCAGTACGCCCCGGAGGCCGTCGATTACAAGCAGGAGACGGAGGAGACGCTGGGGTTGTACGGCATCGACCAGCCGCGAACGCGCGACTTCGGCCAGAAGTGTCTGCTAGCCCGGCGCCTGGTGGAGCGCGGCGTCCGCTTCATCCAGGTCTACAGTGGCGGCGCTCACAACGATGACAACTGGGACGCCCATTCCGACATGGTGAAGAACCACACCAAGCACGCCGGCGACACCGACAAGCCGGTAGCGGGGCTGCTGAAAGACCTGAAACGGCGCGGCCTGCTGGATTCGACGCTGGTGGTGTGGGGCGGCGAGTTCGGCCGGCAGCCGACGGCGGAGTACGCTCAGGGGACAGGCCGCGATCACAACGCCTACGGCTTCACGATGTGGATGGCGGGCGGCGGCATCAAGGGCGGCGTCAGCGTCGGCGAGACCGATGAGCTAGGAAGCGCCGCGGTGACGGATCGCTTCCACGTCAAGAATCTGCACGCGACGATCCTGAACCAGCTCGGCCTCGACCCGAATCAGCTGGCGTATTTCTACAACGGGCTGGACCAGAAGCTCGTCGGCGTGGAGGGCGCGGAGCCGATACGAAAGATTATCTGAGGCCTTCGCCGCTTGCGGCTTAGCGGCAGACCCCCCGCTAAGCCGCAAGCGGCGAAAACTCACTACGCGCCGACCTCGCCCTTGACGCGCTTGTACCAGTTCGAGAACAGCCCCGTCTTCACCTTGTAGCTGTTGTCCTCGATAATCTCGATGACCATCTTCTTGCATTGATTGTCGTTGCGCTTGCCCTGGCAGCGCTTCTTGAGCGTCGTCACCGCGTCGTTGAACTCCTTTTCATCCACCTTGCCGTCGTTGGAGGCGAAGGTATCGATGAGGTCTTTCACCTCGTTCAACACGCGGCTCTCGATGACGTAGCCGTTGGACTCACAGACCTGTGCCAGCGCGGACCGGGCCGAATCGACGGTCACGCCTTGCTGGATGGCGAGTTGAAGGATCTCGCGCTCCTCGTCCTTGTCGATGTATTTGTCGTCGTAGGCACGCAGTTTGACCTGCTCCACGAACTGTCTTTTCACTTCGTCCAGATTCATGATCGATCACTCCTACCATTGTTGGGAGCCGCCCGCCTCGTGTCGGCACGATCGTGCTCGATGAGTACTTCGTCGGCCCGCGCTGGAGATTTTATCGAGTCCGCACGATTATACACCGCAGTAGCGCACGGTCAATGAGACCGAGCAAACTTGGCTTGCCGTTTCGCGCGAATTCATCGCCCGTGAGGGCAGGGACAAGGTTCGGTATTACTTCCGCCACCTCCGCGCATGTCCGCCACGTATGGCGGACATGCTTTTCGACGTAAGTCCCTGCTAGTCAATGCCATGCGAGAGCAGAAGCGCATGTTCGCCACCGCCGCCGACCGTCTGACTCCCTGGCCGGACTCGCCCTGATCTCGAATTATTTTTCCGGCATTGGGCTCCCCACAACCTACCCGACCGCGGTAGTTTGTCGATCGTGAAAGCAGTGGCGACGGTCTCCGCGTAGCGGCTAGCGCCGGTCCGGCTCGTAGGCACGCCCTGGTGAGGGATGTGCAATACGGTCAGTTACGCCCGCCGGGCGGCACGGCGTTTCAGAACCTCGTCGGCAATAGTGCCAAGCAGCAGGGCGACGCCGATGACGGTGAACTCCAGGTCGTCCTGGATGCGCGAAAAGTTGATGAGGTTGCGCAACAGCGGCAGCACCGCCGTGCCGAGTAGAATGCCGACGATCGTCCCTTCGCCGCCGCGCAAACTACAGCCCCCCAGTACCGCGCCGGTGATGGCGTACAGCTCGAACCACTGGCCGGAGTTCGAGGGCGAAGCGGTCTTTAATTCGAGCATCTGCAACATGCCGACGGTCGCCGCCGCCGTTGCGCACAGGACGTAGGCTAGTATCTTGTAACGATCCGTCGGCACGCCAGCATAACGAGCGGCCTGCTCGTTGGCGCCGATGGCGTACAGGTAACGGCCATAAACGCTAAAGTGCATCAGCACGGCTGCAAGCAGAGCCAGGATGAGCAACAGCCACAATCGCATGGGAACCCCGGACAGACCGGGAATTGAGGGATAGCCTGTCGAGAGGAAGACCAGGCCGGGCACTTCCGAGCTGACCTCGCCAATGCCGATGTTCCGCGCCGAGCCTTGCTGGCTCGGAATGTCCGAAAAAAGGTGGCCCATGCTCAGGAATCGTAGCAAGCCGTGGATCGGCGCCATCGGTTCGGGCAATGACAGCCAGTAGGCAAGACCGCGGTAGATGAACAGACCGCACAGCGTCACGATGAAAGGCTGCAACTTCAGACGCGTCACCAGGACGCCGTGAAACAACCCGATCAGCACTCCGCCGAACAGAACCGTGACCACCGCGAGCGCGGGTGGCCAGTGCATGTTGAGAAGCAGACCGAGGCTGATTGCGGACAGACCGACGACCGAGCCGATCGACAGATCGATGCCGCCTGAAATGATGAGGATGCCGGCGCCGAGCGTCATCACGCCGTACAGGCCGAGGCGCATGGCCAGGTTCTGGTGGTTCTGGACGGTGCGCGCCGTCTTGCTCGACGCCAGGATGAGGGAGTAGAGAACCAGAACCAGGATCAGAATACCGATGATGCGCTTCATTGCCGCGGGTCCGTGGAGGATGGTTCGTGGGTCGTGGTCAACCGCCCGTCGCCAGGTGCATGACGGCTTCCTCGCTCAATTCAGTACGCGGGAGTTCGCCTGCCAGTCTGCCCTCGTGCAAGACCAGCACGCGATCGCTCATGCCGAGGACTTCTTCGAGGTCGCTCGAAATCATCAGGATCGCCACGCCCTCGCGCGCCAGCTGGTCCATCAGGGCGTAGATTTCGCTCTTGGCGCCGACGTCGATGCCGCGCGTTGGCTCGTCGAGAATCAGCACGGCGGGGCGCCGGGCCAGCCATTTTCCGAGCACGACTTTCTGCTGGTTGCCGCCGCTCAGGTTGCCGACGACCTGGCGCAAGCTCGGCGTCCGCACCGCAAGACGGCGAGACATTTCGCCGGCCAGCTCCCTCTCGCGCCGCACCGAGACCAGACGCAGGAAGCTGAGCCGGTCCAGATTCGGCAGGCCGATGTTGTCCTGCACGCTTTCTTCCAGCACGAGACCGTGTTGCCGGCGATCTTCGGGGGCAAGCAACAGGCCGGCGGCGATGGCCTGCGCGGGTGAGCGCGACCGCACCAGCTGGCCGTCGATCCGCACCGTCCCCTCCGTCACGCGCCGTAGTCCGAATAACGCTTCGGCAAGCTCCGTCCGGCCGGCGCCGACCAGTCCGGCCATCCCTACGATCTCGCCGCCATGCAGCGTGAACGTGACAGCCGTCTGCGGGCCGCCGGCGTAGCGCAGCCCCGCGACCTCCAGTCGGGTCGGACCGCGCGTGCCCGAGGTCGCCTGCTTTTGAAAGAACTGGCTCGGTTCACGGCCGACCATCAACCGTACAAGATTGCCATGGGTGATGTCACCGCGGGCCAAGTCGCCGGCGTTCCGGCCGTCGCGCAACACCACGACGCGGTCGGCCAATCGCTGCACTTCTCCCAGGCGATGCGAGATGTAAACGACCGCCACGCCGTCGTTCCGCAGCTGGTCCACCACCTCGTAGAGCCGGTCCGTCTCGCTCTGGGTGAGGCTTGAAGTCGGCTCATCCATGATGAGGACGCGCGCCTGCATGGACAGGGCGCGGGCAATCTCGACGAGCTGCCGCTGACCGACCGCAAGGTTGCCGACGAGGGTTTCAGGCGGGCAGTTCAGACCGAGGCGGCGCAGGAGGCCGACGGCAGCTTCGTTCATTGATTGCCGCCGGAGCAGGCCGAGCGGCCCACCCCACAGGTGTTCGCGGCCCAGAAAGATGTTGGCGGCGGCGCTCAGGTTTTCGGCGAGATTCAATTCCTGGTGAATCAGGCTGATGCCGCGTGCCAGCGCGTCCGAGACGTTGCGGAAGTGGACAGGTCTGCCTTCAAGGAGCAGTTCGCCGGCATTGGGTGTTTGGACGCCGGCGAGGATCTTCATCAGCGTCGATTTGCCGGCGCCGTTTTCGCCCACGACGGCCAGCACTTCGCCGGCGCGCAGGCCGAGCGATACTCCGTCCAGCGCCTGGACGCCGGGGAAATGCTTGCGAACGCCGCGGACTTCGAGCAAAGGGGCTGTCACGGGATGGTGGTGGTTTCTGTGACCTCTAATCCGGACAGCTCACCGCAGAGGGCGCAGAGGGTCGCAGAGGGAATACCAGAAAGAAATTGGAAACCAAGGTGTCACGCTCTGTCACACTGAGTGGAACCCCTTTTTGAATTCCTCTGCGTCCCTCTGCGTCCTCTGCGGTGAGTCATCCAGGTTGAACGGTGCCACGGTTACTTGCCGGCTAACTCGTCGAGAACGCCCTGGCTCCGCTGCTTGGCGTTGGGTGCGTCGGGCTTGCCGACGAAGATAGCGAGGGCGCCGCCGTCGGGGAGCGTTTCCTTCACGAGCTTGCCGACCTCCCGGCCGGCCGCCACGTTGTTGGTGCCGAGGTAGCAGCGGCGGCGCGACTTGGGGGCGTCATTGTCCACACAGAGCAATGGCACCTTGTCCGCGACCATGTTGAGGAACTCGATCTGGTTGTCCGCGTCGTTGACGCTGATCGACACGGCCTTCACGTCGCCGAGAGCGTCTTCGATGATCTGCTTCTGTTCGCCCGCGTCGCCCGTCTTGGGCCGTTTGAAGATGACCTCGACGTTGATGCCCTTCTCTGCCAAATCCTTCGCCGCCTTGCGCGTGCCGGCTTCGCAAATGGTCCAGAAGTCGGCCGTGTTGTTGGTGACGAATAGCACCTTGATTCGATCGCCCGCGACGGCCGGCGCCGGCTGCTTGGCGCTCTCCATCATCTCCTTCAGCTTCTTGCGGAAGTCCTCGACATTGTCCTTCTTGATGACGCGGTGCGGAACATAGAGGACGCCGTCAACGGCCTCCTTGGGCAGCGGCGCCTTGGAGTTCTGCGCCAGCTCCGCCATCAGCTTGACCGACTGGTAACCGAACTCGAACGGCTGCTGCACAACCGTCGCCTGAACTTGCCCCTCGGCAATGCCCTGGAGCGTGTTGTCGTCTTCGTCGAAACCAATGATCTTGACCTGGCCCTCTTTCTTCACGGCCTTGACCGCTTCCAGGATGGCGGGCGGGTTGTAGGCCCACAGCCCAACCATGACGATGTTCTTCTCGTCCGCCATCTGCGTCAGCATGTCGGCGGCGTTGTCCTTCGCCTTGCCCTGATCGACATTGTCGTACTTGATGCCGTAGAGGGTGAATTTGCCATACTTTTCCATGGACTGCGGCTTGTCTTTGCTGCAGCCGGAGAGCGCGACCATGAACAGCGCGCTGGCAGACCACGTGATGAGTCGGGAGAGATTCATGACGCCACTCGTGAAACAGGGGACGGGTATGAGAGGTCCGTGAAGGGGTCATCCTAGAAAGCGACGGGCCGGACGCCTACTGTTTCGTCGCGAGCACGGAATAAACACACGCTCGCGGCTATTGACCTTCAGGTTGTCAGCCACCTGGAATTCGGCCGTCCGCTCGTACCCAGCAGCAATGGGGTACGAGAAAAAGCTGTTAGCTGACAGCTATCAGCTTTTGATCTTCAGGCCGTCCGCTCGTACTCAGCAGCAATGGGGTACGAGAAAAAGCTGATAGCTGTTAGCTGACAGCTATCAGCTTTTGATCTTCAGATGGTCTTCAGCCGCAGGATGCCCTCAACCGGAAGATCAAGAAACGAACCCTCGCCATTCTCCCGCCCGCGCCTAAAACAACGCGGACGCCTGCCCCCGTTTGACCCTCCCCGTTATTCCCGCCCTGGCGATTGCTCTTCGAGGACTCCGATGACGCACGGTTTTCGGCAACGGCTGCTGCTGGCGCTCGTGTGCGCCGGCAGCCTGGCCGGCTCTCGCATTGTCGCGGCCGACGCCGCGCACCCGATCGTTCCCGGGTTTGAACGCTTCTATACGGGCAAGCAGGTCGATCCCGCGCGCGGCGGACAACTCCTCCTCGGCGAACTCAACTGCGTCAGCTGCCATCAGCCTGCCGACAAGGTTCTGCCTCGCAAGGAGGCGCCGATCCTCGACCACGTCGCCGGGCGCGTCCGCGTCAGCTACCTCAGGAAGTTCCTCAACGATCCGCAAGCCGCCAAGCCCGGCAGCCCGATGCCGAACCTGTTCGTCGGCGATCCGGAGCGCGAGCAGAAGGTTGAGGCACTCGTCCAGTTCCTTGCCTCGACTGGTTCGCTCAAGCAGGAGCGCTCCGATGGGAAGGCGGCAACCTCCGGCCGCGACCTGTACCAGAAGGTCGGCTGCGTCGCCTGTCACGGCACGCGCGACGCTGCCGGCAAACAGGATAAGGTGATCGCCACCTCGGTGCCGCTGGGCGACCTGAAGGCGAAGTATTCGATCACCAGTCTCGCGGTGTTCCTCGACAACCCGCACGGCGTCCGCCCTTCCGGCCGCATGCCCAAACTGCTGAACGCCAAAGAGAGCAAGGACGTCGCCAATTTTCTCCTCCAGGGCGTCAAGGTGGCGCTGCCCCAGGGGAGCGGGACGACCACGTACCTGTACGTCGAAGGGTCGTTCGACAAGGTGCCCGATTTCGACAAGGGCAAGCCGAACGCCAGCGGCACCGGCGCCGCCTTCGATCTCGCCGCCGCCAAGCGCGGCGACAACTACGCCCTTGAGTTTGAAGGCTTCCTCAAGATCGACCAGGAAGCCGGCTACACCTTTACCCTCACTAGCGACGACGGCTCGAAACTGTGGATCGACGGCAAACTCGTCGTTGACAATGACGGCGTCCACCCGCCGACCGCGAAGTCGGGCAAGGCGAAGCTGACGAAGGGCGTCCACAAGGTCCGCGTCGGCTTCTTTCAGGCCGGCGGCGGCGCCGAGCTGGAAGTCCTGATCGAAGCGCCGGGTTTCGGTCAGCATCAACTCGGCTCCCTGGTGGCGGCGACGGAAGCCGGTCTGGAGAAGAAGCCCGCGCCCGTTGAGGTCAAGGACGAGGACTCGTTCGACCCCGATCCCGCACTCGCCGCGAAGGGCAAAGCACTCTTCGCCAGCGTCGGTTGTGCCAGTTGTCATCAGATGAACAGTGGCGGCAAGTCGCTGGCGTCCACGCTAACTGCGGAACCACTGGCCAAACTAAAAGGCGATGGCGGTTGCCTCTCCGCCAAACCGATCAAGGGAATACCGTCCTACGTATTGAGCGGCGCCCAGCGAACCGCGCTGGCAGCGGCGATCAAGACGCCGCCCGCTCCCGCGAAGACGCCGGCCGAAGTCGTCGCGCAAACGCTGACGACGTTCAACTGTTACGCTTGCCACGTTCGCGACAAGGTGGGCGGTCCGGAGGAAGACCTCAACAAGTTCTTCCTGACCGTACAGCCGGAAATGGGCGACGAGGGCCGCCTGCCGCCGCCATTGACCGACGTCGGCGCCAAGCTCAACCCCGATTACCTGAAGATGCTTCTCGATAAGGGGACGCACGACCGGCCGTACATGCACACGCGCATGCCGGGTTTCGGCGATGCGAACGTCGGCCATCTCGTCAAGGAGTTTGGCGGCCTCGACTCGATCAAGAAGGCGCCGGACGTCAAGTTCGAGGCGCCCATGAGTCAGGTCAAATCGACCGCCCGAAAACTGGTCGGCGGCCAGGCGTTCGGCTGTGTCAAGTGCCACACCTTTAACGGCGTCAAGGCCGAGGGCATCCAGGGCATCGACATGACGCTGCTGCCCAAGCGGCTGACGCGCGACTGGTTCCAGGCTTACGTCGAGGAGCCGCAGCGTATTCGGCCCGGCACGCGCATGCCGTCCTCGTTCGACAAGGGCAAGAGCGTGCTGCCCGAGTACCTCGACGGCAAGCCGGCGACACAGATCGAAGCTATCTGGCTTTATCTGTCCGACGGCTCCAAGGCTCAGCTGCCCGCCGGCATGGGACCGCATTCGATCCCGCTTGTGCCGACGACCTCGGCGATCATTTACCGTAACTTCATCACCGGGGCGGGTCCGATGCCGCGGGCCATCGCGGTCGGCTATCCGGAGAAAGCTCACCTGGTGTTCGACGCCAACGAGATGCGCCTGGCCACGATCTGGCAGGGCGATTTCATCGACGCCGGCAAACACTGGACGGACCGCGGTTCCGGCTACGAATCGCCCAGCGGCGACAACATCCTGAACCTGCACGGCGGCGCCCCCTTCGCCGTGCTGGCCAAGCCCGAGGACGCCTGGCCTGTGGCGCCGGCGAAGGCGCAAGGCTATCGCTTCCTCGGCTACCGTCTGACGGCGGACGACCGGCCGACGTTCCTCTACTCAACGGGCGACGTGAAGGTCGAGGACTTCCCCACCGCCGTCGAAAAAGAATTCGGCATCCACCGCACGCTAAGCCTGACGGCGACGAAGCCGGTCGCGAACCTCTATTTCCGGGCCGCGGTCGGCAACAAGATCGAGGCGCTCGGCGACGGCTGGTATCGCATCGACGGCGCGCTGAAGATGAAGCTCGACGGCAAGCCGCTGGTGCGCCAATCTGGGGGCAAGACGGAACTGCTGGCGCCGATCACGTTCAGGGACGGCAAGGCGACGATCGTTCAGGAATTCGTGTGGTAGGCATACTTATTGAGCGTCATGTTGTTCTCATTCCGCGACTGACCGCCATCTGGGGGGTCAATAGCTGACAGCTAACAGCTATCAGCTATTTCTTGCCCCCGAGCGCCACCGAGGAAGTAGCGGAGGGATGGGTGCCGTGCGGCCAAATAACTCGGGATACCAACCATGAAACGTAGTTCTCTCTTGTTCGCGTTTACTCTCTTTGCAATCGCAACGCCGCGCTCCGACGCGCAACCCAAACCCAAGCCCGACACCGAGGCCGACTACTACAAGATCCTCACTTTCACCAAGCCGCCCGGCGAGGTGCTGGAAGCGGGCGGCATGGAAGTGTTGCCCGATGGCAAGCTCGCCGTCGGCACGCGCCGCGGCGAAATCTGGCTGCTCGACAATGCCTACGACGCCGACCCGTCGAAGGCGAAGTTCACGCGCTTCGCCCACGGCATGCACGAAATCCTCGGCCTGGCGCAGAAGGACGGCTGGCTCTACGTCACCCACCGGCCCGACATTTCGCGCATCAAGGACACAACCGGCAAGGGCAAGGCCGACCTGTTCGAGACGGTCACCGACGGCTGGGAGATCAACGGCGATTACCACGAATACGCCTTCGGGTCGCGCTTCGACAAGAACGGCGAGATGTGGATCACCCTCTGTCTGACTGGCTCGTTCAACAGCAGCAGCAAGTTTCGCGGTTGGGCCATGAAGCTGACGCCCGAAGGCAAACTCGTCCCGGTGGCCAGTGGCGTGCGCTCGCCCGGCGGCGTCGGCTTCAACGCCGAGGGCGATGTCTTTTACACCGATAATCAAGGCCCGTGGAACGGCGCCTGTGCGCTCAAGCAGATTGTCGTCGGCGGCTTCTCAGGGCACCCGGACAGCTTCCGGTGGTACAAGGAGCCGGAGGCCAAGTATCTCGGCGACGCCCCTCTGGTGCCGAAGAGCGGCAGCCGCATCGCCATCGAGGCGAAGCGCATCCCGCAGTACGTGCCGCCGGCGGTGCAGTTCCCGTACGGTCCGATGGGTCAGTCGGCCAGCGGCATCGAGTGCGACCTGAGCGGCGGTAAGTTCGGCCCGTTCGAGAAGCAAATGTTCGTCGGCGATCAGACACACAGCACGGTCATGCGTGTCTTCCTGGAGAAGCAGAAGGACGGCCGTTACCAGGGCGCCTGCTTCCCGTTCCGCGCCGGTTTCGGCTCCGGTATCGTGCCAATGCGCTTCGGCAAGGACGGCTCGCTGTTCGTCGGCGGCACCAACCGCGGCTGGGGTTCGCGCGGCCCGAAGCCGTTCGCCATCGAGCGCCTCGTCTGGACCGGCAAGACGCCGTTCGAGATTCACGAAATGCGGGCCAAACCCGACGGCTTCGAGCTGACGTTTACGAAGCCGATCGACCCGGAGGCGGCCGCCAAGATCGAGTCGTATGCGATGAAGACGTTCACCTACATCTTCCGCGCCGATTACGGCAGCCCCGAAGTCGATCCCACCACGCCGAAGATCACGAAGGTGACGCTCGGAAAAGATGGTAAGAGCGTGCGGTTATTTGTGGACGGTTTGCAGGAAGGCCACATTCACGACCTGAGCGCCAGCGGCGTCCGTTCAACCGAAGGGCAGCCGTTGCTGCACGCGAAGGCGTATTACACGCTGAATACGATTCCGGTGCAGTAATAAATCACGAGCCGCGACCGTCAGGGATCGCTCCGCAAAACGCTCCCTGGCGGTCGCGGCTCGTAACAAATCACACCATCCCCCAGCGGCGGCGCAGCAACCACTCGCCGGTCAGCACCGCCACGAACGCCAGGTAGAAGAACACCAGAAACGGCGATTTGCCCGTCGTCCGCCAGTCGGGCCAGTGACGCTCGCGGCCTCGTGACTCTTCGCGCGTCTGTTTGTGCAGATCGTGCAGGAATGCCGCCAGCTCCTTGCCTTCGTGGAACTCGCCGTTGCCGGCCTTCGCCAGCTTCTTCAGGAAGGCGTGGTCGGCCGCCTGCTGCGACGTTTCCAGGTCGTCGTCGTAAACGAAGAACTTCACCTCTTTCGGCTCCTTGACCTCGAACTTGTTGCCCTCGGAGTCCTTGCCGGTCCCGGTGGCTTCCAGCGTGTACAAGCCAGGGTGTTTCGTCTTCTCGCGGTCGATAGCGCCGCGCCAGCCATCGCGTCCCGCGCTTGTGGTCAGGTTCACGCCGTTCTTGTCGAGTCCCGGTCCGCGCAGCTTGACCGTGAACTCGCCCTCGGTCACGTCGAAGTCGCCCTTGCGCATGCGCACCGAAAAGCCCGTCTCGCCGCGCACCGGCAGGCGGCGCACGTCCGGCCGCACCCAGATGTTGCCGTCCGGGTCTTCCTGCTTCGCCAGCCAGAGAACCGTCTGTTTCCAGAAGCGCGTGTGCATTTCCAGCGTCTTGTCATCGACGATCCAGCGGTGTGTCGTGTCGCCCGCGAAGGCCAGCACGCGGCCGGCATTGCCCTCGTTGGAACCCCTGCCGCCACCGTAATTCATCATCACCAGCAGCGGATCTTTCTTGTCGTCATCCGTGCTTGCCAGCACCGTCGCCGGCGGAAATTGCCTGGGCGCGCCGAGTTTCGTGTAGCCTTCCAGCTTGGACAAGCTCTCCCACGCCTCGGCAGAATCTTCCTTGCGATCGCCAATTTTCATCAGGAAGCCGAAACGCCGCAGTCCCGCCTCGGTCGGCTTCATCTGCACCGGCTTCTCCTCTTGCCCCTCGCTCAACTCGACCGGCAACATCTCGGCGATGGGGGTGCCCTTCCAGACGCTTTTCGCGAAAGACGAATAGCCGCCGATCATCATGAGGCCGGCCCCGCGCTCGCCGACGAGCTTCTTGATCTCGTCCAGAGCGTTCGGGTTCACCGCCCGCATCTGGTTGGCCGTCACGTCGCCGAGGAGGATGACGTCGTACTGCTGCTTGTCGAACTGAAAGAGGTCGCCGACGTTCTTGTCCAGCGGTTTGTCGCCGCGCAGCCAGACGGTGTGCAGACGGATACGCCGGTCTTGCAGCGCGTCGCAGATGGCCTGCGGTTCAAAAGCCCGCTGCTTGTCCACGAGCAAAACGCTGATGCCTTCCTTCGATACCGTCAGGAATGTCGTCAATTCGTTGCGTGCAGTGCTCATCTGGCCAGGCGGAGGATTACCGGCGATGCGCGGATCCTCGACACGTACGATCAGATCGTACTCGCCGGGTTTGGGCGGGGCGGTACACTTGATGCGGACTTCGTTACCGCGCGAGTTCTCGAGTTCCACATCTTGCGAGGCGATTTCCTCGTTGTTCAATAGCACTTTCACTCGCACCACCTTGCCGACGAAACCCGGCGCGTCGATGGTCGCGCGCACGGTCAGATCGCCTTTGGCCATCACCGGCGACGGCTCGGCGACGGCAGCGATGACAGAGACAGCGCGGACATTGTTCGGCGTGTTGGGGTTGCCGTAGGCGAAGACGTGAACGGGGCAAAGAAGGGGACGAAACCGCCGGGCCTCGTCGAGCGTGTTGTAGGCGCCGCCGGTATCGGCACCGTCGCCCAACAGCAGGACGGCGCGCGGCTTTCGGCCAGCCAATTCTTCATGCAGCTTACGCAGCGCGTCCCCATAATCGGAGCGCGGGTCGGTTGGCGCCAGCGGATTGGCGGGATCGAACTCGACCACGTCGGCCCCGAAAGCACGAAAGACCACGTCGATCTTGTCTTCCTCGGCGAGCAGCTTCAGTTCGGGGGCAGCCTCTTCGAGATGTTGCAGAAGGGCGCTCCAGCGCGACTGATCCTTGCCGTGGTCTTTCACGTCGCCCATGCTCTTCGAGCGGTCCAGGGCGATGACGAGCAGCGTTCGCTCCTGGTTCTTGTCGCCGAAGGCGAAGGACGGCCGCAGCACCGCGAGCAGCGCGAGCGCGAAGGCGGCCAACCTCAGGAGGAGTACACCGAGAATCTTCCCTAGCGAAGCACCGTTGGTGCCGAGATAGGCCCAGATGGTCAGAGCGATGAGGGCCAGCGGCACCAGAACCAGCGCGGCGATCCCGAGCGAGGCCGCAGTTGCGGTGCGCGCCCAAATCCAGCCGAGAATGATAACGAAGAGCATTCCGGCGCCGCCGAGCAATTTGCGCGCGCTCAACCCTGAAGGACGCCGCCATAAGAAGAACGGGACTAGTAGCACGAGATGCGCGGCGAGTGCGAGCAGCGTCTGCACGACACCGTCGCTCTTGTCGAGAAACGGTTCGAGCAGTTTCCACGGCCAGACGGGGCTGAGGTCGGGTTTCATGGAACGACTCGCGGACGAAGGGACAGGATAAACACGCTAGACTGCGTCCAGTTTAACGCGATCCGCACGCGATTGCGAGAGAGGTGGCAGTTC
>JBBQPD010000003.1:0-25703 GCA_038331535.1 Gemmatales bacterium
GGCAACCGGCCGATCGCCAACTGCCCGGACAATCTGTGGGAGGTCAAGAAAGGCGCGTGGTACGGCTGGCCGGACTTCGTTTCCGGAGAGCCAGTAACGGACCCGAAGTTCAAGCCGAAGGGCGGACCGGCCCCGGAATTCCTCCTGAAAGACCACCCCGCGGTGGAAAAACCGCTGATGACGTTCGACCCGCACTCAAGCGTGACGAAGATCGACTTCAGCCGCGGCCGGGGGTTCGGATTCGAGGGGCAGATGTTCCTGGCCGCATCGGGGGATTACACCCCGGCCACGGCCTTGGAGCAGAAGCGGGCCGGGTATTGGGTGAAGCGGATCGACCCGGCGACGGGTAAGAGCGAAGTATTCTTTCGAACCAAACCTAGTAAGCTCGGGCCGAAAGATATGGAGTACACGTTGACGGCTGGACCGAAGCGTCCAGTGGATGTGAAGTTCTCTCCAGCAGGAGACGCCCTGTATGTCGTGGACATTGGGGCGGTCGCCTTCGTGACGAGTGGGCAGGGGCCGACGCCGCGGCCGTTCCCCGGTTCCGGGGTGGTCTGGCGGATCACCCGTCAGGGGGCGGAGCGGTGAGCGGGCCAGAGGGATCGAGCAAGGCGACGAACCAGACGGTGCACCTGACCCGGCCCGCATGTAGGCTTTTCCAGATGCTTAGCTCACCGAGCGGGCCGGGCAGGTGAGCTGGATCGTTCGGCGACAGAGGATTCTCGATTGTTTCGCTTCTTGAAAGCAACAAACGGCGAGCAACTTATGGCCGAACGGGAGCGGTTCGTTGAGTTCTGGTACGGTGCCCGCCGTCCGGAGTTCGGGGAGCCGCACGTACTGACCTTGTATCCCGATCTGCCAGGTTCGCTCCGCAGATTCTACGCTTTCGCAGGCCGGTGGCCGTCGCCGGACCCGTTGAGCGCCGAGGATTTTTTCTACGCTGGCCAGTGCGGGCACCATCTGCTTCCCCTCGACGCTGCTGCGCCGGAATGCGACGGCCGCCTACGATTCTTCATGGAGTATCAAGGGGACTGGTATGGAGTGACCAACTCCTCCGAGGCGGACCCACCCGTCTGGATTCGAGGCCGGTGGGAAGATGAGGGGGAAGAGGAAGGCGTCCGCCAAGTGTCTGAGGCGTTGTCCAAGTTCCTGGTCACGCACTGCCTGATGGCCACTGTGTACGAAACGTGCAATTCCCCTCGTCCACGGACCCACTCGCACTCGGTCGATACGGCGCTAGCGGAATGGTTCCGGGGGAACCGAGAGTCGGCTGAGCTTCTGTGGGAGGCCGAGCCCGACGGATGCCCGAACTACGAAGGTTCGTTCTATCTACTCCACGAGCATGTCTTGGTACACGACACAGGAACGGGATTCCTCAAGTTTGGAGCGCTGCAACCCGAGGGAGTAGAACTGCTGCGTGTGGTTTTGGGTGATGCGGCTTAACCAGGCCGAGAAGAAAAGAGAAGTAAAGAGGACGCAGCTCGTTTCGGCGACCGGAAAGTAAGGCCGCCGAGAAAAAGGTGTCGGGAGCCGAATCGACTCCCAACACCTTTCTTATTCGACCCCTTTGATTATCCAGAACCATCACCAGCGCGGCGGCCGATTTTGCGACCTCCGCCACATCCGTCCCACACCCCCGAGGATGCTCGTGATGTCCGGCGACCGCTCCCCATGGGATCTTGACATTCCCGTCTATGGCACACTGATGGTTTACCCGAAGGGCTCCCGCGCGGAGGCCGATGGGAAGCGGTTTGATACGCCCGGGCTGGTGTCGATCGGGCCGGACGATTGGTTCGGCTTCACGTTCGGTGCCATCGCCGACGTGACCGACGAGGACGTGCTGCGGTTCGCGGCCGCCCTGGGCGACCGCCGCACGCTCCGCGACCTGAACCTGGGCGGCTGTCAGCAGATCACGGATCGGGGGTTGGGCTGCTTGGCCCCGTTTGAACGGGTGGAAAAGCTGACGCTGAACACCTTAAGCGGAACGACCCCTCCTGGCCTCACCGGGCTTCGGCGGTTCAACGGGTTGCGGGAGTTGACCCTGGAGTGTACGGCCGCGGTGGACGACACAACGGCCGTGGCTCTCGCCGGTCTGCGGCAGCTCGTAGACCTCAACCTCAACATGTGCCCCGGCCTCACCGACGCCGGCGCCAAGCACCTGAGCCGCCTCGACGGATTGGAGTCGCTCGGCGTCAACCAGGCAAGGCTGACGGACCGCGGGGTGGAGATTCTCTGCCGGCTCCGCCGCCTGCGGTGGCTGGCGTTGCCGACGGGTCAGTTAACGAGCCGGGTGCTCGAATACCTGGCGGAGTTGCCGAACCTGAACTACGTGTCGCTGCCCGACTGCACCGGATTCCTCCGGCGGCTGCTGACGGGCCGCGGGATCAGCCGGGCGGGTTTGGCGCGGTTCCAGCAAGCGAAGCCGGATTGCGACGTTTGGTCGCCGGAGATTTACGCGGCACAACAACGGCGGCTGGCGCAACTCATGCGAGAATAACATCGTCCCACGCCGAAAGGGGGAAAAGGGGTCCGGTTCATTTATTGACGGGAATCCGATAAATGAACCGGACCCCCTTGTTCGGCTCGGAAACGTCAGCGACGGCTGAGGTCGCGGTCTCCGTCACCGACCTTCCGGCTCGTGAACGGCGTGGTGGCACGCCCTTCGGACTACCTCAGGGCGTGCCACCACGCCGGACGCCGAATCGAGCTGCGTCCTCTTTTCTTCCCCCAAAAATTGCTTGACACGACCGTAACGTGATTTACGATGTTACCTATCCGTCTCGTTCCCGGGGGACACGACGCCTGTCATTTCATCCTCCGGCCCGACCTTCTCAGGAACGTGGAGGAACCCATGAAGATCCGGAAGATCGTCTCTGTCCGTCTCCAAGTGGAAGCGCTGGAGGACCGCCTGCCGCCCGGCAGCTTGTCGCCGTCGTTGTTTGCCGACCTTGCCCCCCCCCCAATCTAACTGGCTTTCCGGGGACGGGTACGCGGAGCTGGCCTCCGCGAGCGGCAGTGCCGGCAAGCACGGCGCGCCCTCTCCCGCGCTCGTCCATTCAACTCCGATGGAGACCCCGATGCGCAACACGACGGTGGTGGATCTCGCGTTGGCGTCGCCGCCCTCGGGTGGAGGGCACACGGCGGGCGGGAATCCGTTCGCCTCGCCCTTCCCGGAAACGCACGACGCGCTCGTGCGGTCGCTGGCGGCTTTAGCCCTCCTCGGCGCGCCGGGGGCGGGCCATGGCGCGCCCGCCGCCGGAGGGTTCAATGGCGGCGGGTCGGGGTCTGCCGTTACCGCCGCGGGGACCATGGGGCCAACGAGTCCGGTTGCGCCCGCGGGCACAACCTCTTTCGCTCCGCCAGCGCTCCCGGCGGGCCAGAAGCCGTCCCCACGGCTCGCTCCCACCGATCCGCCGATCAGCAGGCCCGACAACGTCGGCAACAACGTCCTGTATATCGCCCGGGCGGTTACCAGCACCGCGGAACCGGCCGTCTACAACGTCTCTGCCGATGCCGGGGTGCAAGCGAACGACAGCGCCATCAATGCCAACGACATCCTGATTTCCTCCCTCGTGGGCCACCCCATCCCGGCCAACGGCGGCACCACCACGGGCACCACGGCAGCCGGCGGGACCATCAAGTTGCACAGCGACGGTTCGTTCAGCTATGTGCCGGCGTTAGGCTTCACGGGCGAAGACACGTTCGAGTACGTGGACACGGAGATCCTCCAGGGAACCAGCAGCGCGACGCCGGTGTCCATCTTTGTGACGCCGCAGAGCGCGACGCCGTTCTTCACCGGCGCCGGCGCGGGCAGCGCTGTGACACTTGAAACGGGCGCCGGCTCTGGGACCACGACCTGGGCGAAGTTCCACAACACGACGGACAATGCGGGCATCGGAACAGCCTCACGCTTCAATCGGGTCACCGCGCTATTCTCGCCCAGCCTATCGTACCCCGTGGAAGGCTCACCCGTCACCGGCTTCGCCAATGGCGCGCCGACGGTCTTCGTCCATAACGACTCCAACGTGACCGCGCTGGGCGCATTCAACGGCACAACCGTCTGGAACACGAGCTTCACGACGGGCAAGGTCGACGTCGCCCCGGCCGTGGTCTCCACGACGGCGTCTGGCCCCGGGACCGACTTCCTGGTCACCGGCTCGTCCGCTCCTCTGCCGGCCCCGAACAGCGGCAACGTGCTCGCCCTGGACGCCAACAGCGGCGCGGTCGCCGGCCAGTTCCTGGCGCGGGAGACTTACACGACGCCGGGCAATATCACCTACTCGAACCTCATCGGCCCGGTCAAGACTTCGCCGACCGTGCTGACCCTCCCCAGCACGCCCACCGACCCGACCGGCCTGAGCGCCGTCGTCGTCGGCACGGACGGGCAGCAGGGCCAGGGGACGTCGGGGGGCCGGCTGTACGCCTTGCGGCCGGACGGCACGCTGGCCTGGGAGACGTTGGTGGCGAACCGCGTCGATACCGCGCCGCTGGTCGCGCCGCCGTCGCTGCTCGATCCGGACGGCGCGGTCTACATCACCGCCGCGAGCAATCTCTGGGGCGGACGGCCGGACGCCCCCAGCAGCGGCGGCGATCTCCGCCTGTACAAGCTGAATGCCGCGACCGGCGAAATCATGGCCGAGATGTTCTTCCCCGACCTCGTCAGCGGTTCGGCGACCTTCCGGCCGGGCGCTGCGGGTACCGCCGATCCAAGCGGCGCCGACGCCAGCATCTTCTTCGCGACCGACAACGGCACCATTCGCGCGGTCAGCCCCGTGCTGACCGCCACTCCTCCGTCCGGCATCGAATCGTTATCGTTGACGCCGCTGTGGTCGTTCCAGGGCAACCCCCATCCCACCACGCCGGCCCTGTCCGTCGACAACGCCACCATCTACATCGGCGATCTCAACGGTGTCCGCGCGCTTCCGGTAACCGGTGCCGGTACGAGCGGCTGGTTCTCGGCCGTGGGTCAGGTTCCGGCCGCACCGGCCGTGGTGCCGGACGAAACCACGCCAGGTGCGTCCCAAGTAATCGTCGGTGCCAACCCGGCTGGGCAATCCGTCGTTAGGGCGCTCCTGGATACGGGAACTGCGCCGACGACGCTCTGGTCGTTCGGCATCACTCCACCATTCCCCACGCTTCATTTCGGGCTGTCCGCGCCGGCCATCGGACCGGTCGGGCCTCCCGTCAGGCTCGGTCACCTCGTGAGACCCGGCCAAGCCATGATCTACATCGGATCGACGGACGGCACCATCCTGGGTCTTGACTAACCGCGCTGTGCTTGTCGGGCCGGTCCATCGGGGCCGGCCCGGCAAGGATCGCGACGGCGTTGAGTTTTAGAGCGCTGCGCGCATGA
Organism: Gemmatales bacterium; assembly: GCA_038331535.1. GTDB lineage: Bacteria > Planctomycetota > Planctomycetia > Gemmatales > Gemmataceae > JBBQPD01. Next base: position 5,354 of record JBBQPD010000003.1, read on the forward strand.
GCGCGCACAATTAACACATCCTATCAAGCTCAATCTTCACTCCGAGGTTAAATTGCCTCTAACCGCTGATGGGAGCGCAGCAGATGAAAAACAATTCAGTAAACGTCTTCGACGTTCGCAAGCCGGCCCCGTTTTTTTCCCTCGCCGCCCTCGCTGCCCTGTGCGTCATTCTCTCTGCACCGGCTCGAAGCGAAGGGCAGACCACGCTCACGGTGCCGGAACTCATCGCCAAGCTCAAGGACAAAAAAAAGCCGACGATCCTGGCTGCGGCCAAGGCACTTGGCGACCTCGGTACTCCTGCCAAAGATGCTACTACAGCGTTGGGACGCCTATTGAAGGACACCGATTCGGAGATCCAGCGGCAGGCGGCACGCGCGCTCGCGCAGATCGGTCCATCCTCGCTGCCCGTGCTTCAAAAGGCTGTCAAGGACGACCAAGCTCAGATTCGACTCTATGTCGCCGAGGCGCTCGCCATTCTTGCCCCCGAATCTTCGGCGGCAACGCAGCTATTGATCCTTGCTGCTAAGGATCGAGAGCCCGCGGTCCGAATTAATGCTCTCCAGGGGCTACTTTCTCTGCCAGTGAAAGACGAGCGTGTGGCAACCGCCTTTGACGATGCGACCAAGGATGACAACCCGTATATCAGTCTGCTGGGCAGCGCGGGCATTCAAGAGATCAAGACAAGACGTGATAACGGCCCACCGATTGTTCTCATGCAGCCCTTCGGAATCACTGCGATACCACGACTTACACCGGCACAAGAGAATCAACTCGATCGAATGGTCGAATTGTTCATCTCTTACGATACGCACGGGCCTCTAGCGCTATCGATGAAACCACTGCCGCCATATCTCGGGGAAGCGTCTCAGCGATTGGTTCTCAATGTCGGACCTGAAGGAATCCCGGCCCTCGTCCGGGGGATCAATAAGGCGTTAGCCATCCAATCCTCATGTCCCAGCGGATTGATGTCACGGAGGCTTAAGGATCTGGTCCAACAGTGCAATGATCCTATCATGTTAGATTATGTCATCAACAATTTGGGCGTCGGCCTTCCACCTTCGCATATTTCGCAGATCGCAAAACACAACCACATCGTTCCAATTCGCGAAACATGCATGCAGCGCAAAGCGGAACTGATCTTCACGCAACTCGCCGCCGAGCGGCAAGCAGCGATCCAGCAACTCGTCGCCAAGATAACCGAGTTGTCCGACGCCGATCTGAAAGCCGCCCTGTCGCACCGCCTGGCCGACGCCCGCCTGGCCGCGTTGTACGTCGTGGCCCAGAAGCGGCTGCACTGCGAGGACGCCCTGATCGAGCGCCTCGTCGACCCCGACAGCCGCGTCACCCAACTGGCGCGGCAGTGCCTCATCCGCCTGGCGCGCGGCACCGACTTCGGGCCGCCGCCGGTCGCCGACGCCGCCGACCTGCTCCGCTCGCAGGCGCGCTGGAAGAAGTGGTGGCAGCAGCAGGACCGCAACCCGGCGCCTGTCAAGCTCGTTGTCGTTTCCGAAGGCCAGGACGATCCCAAAAAGCTCGGCGCGGCCCTGGACGCCGCCGCGGCCGGCGACCGCGCCAAACTGCTGGCGAAGTTGCGCGACGGCGACGGCATCGACTACACCACCGCCCTGGCCGCCGCCATCGGCCGCCTCACGGACGAACCGCAGCAGCAAGCGCGAGCGGCGCTGGTCGAACGCCTCGGCAAGCTGACGGCGGGAGCGGCACGCGAGAAGCTGCGCGACGGCGATGCCGAGGTGCGTCGGGCGGCGGCGGCGGCCTGCGCCGCCCAGGCGGACCGCGAGTTCGTACCGGACCTGGTCGGCCTGCTGCTGGACGCCGATCCGGAAGTAGCGACAGCGGGCCGGGCGGCGCTGCGTACATTAACCGGCGAGGATTTCGGCACGGGCCGCGCGGCCGCCCTCAAGTGGCGCGACTGGTGGGCCAAGAAGGAAAAGCGCTGACATGCAACAATCTTCACCCCGCGCATTCGGTTTGCGGCCGGCAGCCCGGTTCCTGTTTCGCGCTGCCCTCGTTGCCCTGAGCGTCCTTCTCCAGGCACCGTCGCGCAGCGCGGCGCAGAGTACCCTCACGGTGACGGAACTCATCGCTACGCTCAAGGACAAGAATAAGCCAAGACGACTGGCCGCCGCGAAGGCGCTCGGCGATCTGGGAACAGCGGCCAAAGAGGCTACATCAGCGCTGGCCGATCTGTTGCGGGACAACGATGCCGAGATCCGGCGGCAGGCACTACAAGCGCTCGCCCAAATCGGCATTCCCGCATTACCCCGATTGGTGCGAGCGTTGAAAGACGACCAGACCACCGTTCGCGTCTTGGCGATCGAGGGTATTGCTTTGATGGGACCGGATGCAATTTCCGCCTTACCCGTCCTCCTGGAAGCCGTAAACGACGCAGAACTTCTGGTCCGCGTCAGTGCGCTCAAGGCTCTACTCGACATGGGGCCGCTTCCCGACAAGGGAAAAACGGTGCTCGAAAAGGCGGCGAAGGATCCTGTGCCCTATGTGAGTTTGCTCGCCACCGCCATACTAGAAAAGTCACAGCCTCGAGAGGGGAAACAACCTGAGATAATGCCTGGGAACCTTCTTCTCGGTATCGGTAATAAGCCAATCACACCGGAACAAGACGCCCTGTTCGACCGGATGGTTGACGCATGGATCATCACTGATACGCATGACCGGCGGCCTTCTCCAGCGGTCTTCGAGCAAAATAAATATGGAGTGTGTATTTTTTCAGCCGGCCCCGAAGCGATTCCAGCAATCGTGCGTGGAATCAACAAAGCCTACAATCTGGGGACTGCTTGCCCAATGACATCGCTTGCAAGTCAACTAAGGATAAACTTACTACCATACTGCACAAATCCTTCAACGCTCGACTATGTGATCGAGAACCTCGGAAAGGGGGTTCGATTTACATGGAAAACAGACGCAAGAAAGGCGTTCAATGAAATAAAACAAATGTGCCTGAACCGAAAGGCAGAGTTAATCTACCTGCAACTCGCCGCCGAGCGAGAGGTGGCGATACAGCAACTCGTCGTCAAGATGGCCGATCTGTCCGACGCCGACCTGAAAGCCGCCCTGTCGCATCGCTTGGCCGACGCCCGCCTGGCCGCGCTGTACGTCGTGGCCCAGAAGCGGCTGCACTGCGAGGATGCCCTGATCGAGCGCCTCGTCGACCCCGACAGCCGCGTCACCCAACTGGCGCGGCAGTGCCTCATCCGCCTGGCGCGCGGCACTGACTTCGGCCCGCCGCCGGTCGCCGACGCCGCCGACCTGGTCCGCTCGCAGGCACGCTGGAAGAAGTGGTGGCAGCAGCAGGATCGCAACCCGGCGCCCGTCAAGCTCGTCGTCGTTTCCGAAGGCCAGGACGATCCCAAAAAGCTCGGCGCGGCCCTGGACGACGCCGCGGCCGGCGACCGCGCCAAACTGCTGGCGAAGCTGCGCGATGGCGACGGCATCGACTACACCACCGCCCTGGCCGCCGCCATCGGCCGCCTCACGGACGAACCGCAGCAGCAGGCGCGCGCGGCGCTGGTCGAACGCCTCGGCAAGCTGACGGCGGGGGCGGCGCGCGAGAAGCTGCGCGACGGCGACGCCGAGGTGCGTCGGGCGGCAGCGGCGGCCTGCGCCGCCCAGGCGGACCGCGAGTTCGTACCGGACCTGGTCGGCCTGCTGCTGGACGCCGACCCAGAAGTAACGGCGGCGGGCCGCGCGGCGCTGCGTACACTAACCGGCGAGGACTTCGGCAGCGGCCGCGAAGCCGCCCTCAAGTGGCGCGACTGGTGGGCCAAGAAGGAAAAGCGCTGACATGATTGCGCCCGCCAAGTTATCGCTGTCGTTGCTACTCGCCCTGGGCGGCGGACTCGGCGTCTGTTGGCTCACCCGGCCGGAGGGGCGCCGCGCTGCGCCGCCTCCCCCGACAACGGAGACGCCTTGGGACAACGCCATCACCGGTTGCGTCCGCGATCGGCACGGGCCGGTTGCCGGTGCGCGGGTCCGCCGCAAGGGCAGCGCCGGCGCGGGGCTGACCGATAGCGAGGGGCGGTTTCGTCTGCCTGCCGCCGCCGCCGGCCGAGTCACCGCCTGGAAAGACGGCTACCTGATTGCCGGCGCCCCTCTCGACGCCACTCCACTCGACCTGCGCCTCGTGCTGCTGCCGGCCGCGGATCACGACGATTACCGCTGGGTCGATCCCGCCCCCGACCCCGGCCAGAACGGCAATTGCGCCAACTGCCACGCCGAGATCTATCGCGAATGGTCGGCCAGCGGCCACAGTCAGTCGGCGTCCGGCCGGCGCTTCCGCAACTTGTACGAGGGCACCAACTGGGACGGCGACTCCGGCGTCGGCTGGGGACTGCTCAACGACTATCCCATCGGCAGCGGCGTCTGTTCCTCCTGTCACGCCCCGGCCATTCCCGACGACGACAGCGCCGCCCAGCTCGACCTGCGCAAGCTGTCCGGCGTCGCCCGGCGCGGCGTCCACTGCGACTATTGCCACAAGATCGCCGACGTCGACGGCGGCACCATCGGCCTGACGCACGGGCGTTTCAACCTGCGTCTGTTGCGGCCGGCGCAGCGCGCGCCGAGTCTGGCGGGGAAGCCCGAACGACAAGACCAGCTTTTTTTCGGCCCGCTCGACGATGTGGACCGCGGCGAGGACGCCTATGCGCCGTTGTATCGGGACAGCCGGTATTGTGCGTCCTGTCATGAGGGCGTCGTCTTCGGCGTGCATGTCTACAGCACCTATTCCGAATGGCTCGACAGCCCGGCGCGGCGGCAGGGGAAGCAATGCCAGGACTGCCACATGGCGCCCACCGGCGCCATGACCAACCTCGCCCCCGGCCACGGCGGGATCGAACGCGACCCAAAAACGCTCGGCAACCACCGCTTCTTCGCCCCCGATCGGGAGGAGATGCTGCGCCGCTGCGTGCGCGTGGAGAGCGACGTGGGCCGGACGGCGGATGGGTTGCGCCTGCGCATTCGTATCAGAGCGGAGGACGTTGGCCATCGGGTGCCGACTGGGTTTATCGATCGGCAGTTGATCCTCGTCGTCGAGGCGCTCGGCGCGGACGGGAAGCCGGTGGCTGGAGTCAAGGGGCCAAGGTTGCCTGCCGCGGCGGGCACGGAACTGGACGGACAGCCCGGCAGGCTGTTCGCGAAACTGCTCCCCGGAAGAGACGGCAAGGCACCGGCGCCGTTCTGGCTGGCCGGCGGCGAGCCGGCGGATAATCGGCTCACTCCCGGCCGCGTCGAGGAGATCGCCTGGATCGTCCCAGCCGAGACGGTCCGGTTGCACGTCCGCGTCCTCTACCGGCGTTTCTGGGCTGAAACGGTGCGTTCCAAAGGCTGGCCGGACCGGGATACCATCGTTTACGAAGAGACGTTAATGCCGCGATAAGGGGAAGAAAAGGAGGACGCGGACAGTTCATACTCTGTCCGCGTCCCCTTTGAGCACCCCGCCTTGTGCGCCCCATTTCAATGCCGCGCATCTCCCGTCGGCGGCGTCAGACCTTTGTAACCGCGGCAGATCAGCAGCGGCCACTCGGCTAGCGGGTGGCCGTCGGCGCGGTGCAGCACGTGGCCGGCTTCCTCGACGCTCTCGAAGCCGGCGCGCAGACGGGGCACGTTGACGCCGCCGACGATGAGGAATGTGCGCCCCGTGAACGCGGCGGGGTCGTCGATCGGGTTGTGCCACAGGTCGTACTGGCTATGGCGGTCACCCATCGCCAGGCCGAGCGAGTACGCCTGCGGATGGCCGGCGCAGTAGAAGCCCAGCTCGCCCGGCATGCTCCAGTTGAGGCCCGCCAGCACCGGTTCGACGCCGTCTTCGCGCCGCAGGCGTTCGCGCAGGCGGTCTACCTCCGCGGCCAGCTGCCGCCAGCCCTTCAGCCGGCAGGTCGGGTCCAGTTTGCGCAGCGGGTACGGGTTCGCGGCCGTCGCCTCGCCGGTGAGCTTCGTCATCAGCGGATAGAGGTAGTCGGTGCGGTGCATGAAGACCGCCAGCGCCAGACCGATCGTGCAGGCGACCGTCAGGTTCGCCCACGTCCAGCGGCGATACCACGGCCGCGGCGACTCCAGCTGCCGGCCGAGCCACGCCGTCAACAGCACCACGCCGGACAGGTACGCGGTCACCGGCCAGTTCACCTCGCCGCCGCCCGTTTTGACGCTGAACGCCAGGAACACGCCGAACATCGGCGCCGACAGCCACCACAGATAGCGAAGGTCCGGGTTCTGTTCCTTCGTCGGCCGGTGAACGACCATGGCACACACCCAGCAGACGAACCAGAAGACGAGCAACAGCGCCGCCTGCGCGCCGAACAGGATGAACGGCCCGGTCCAGTGGAATTTCGGCTCGTCGGAGGCGACGCCGGCCAGGGTCGAGACGTGGTGGATCGTGACCCAGTGATTCTGGGCGTTCCAGATGAGGATCGGCAGACAGCAGAAGGCGGTTACGGCGCACGCCAACCAGAAGCCGCGCTGCCGTAGCAGGCCGCGGTAGGCGGGCGTCGTCAGCAGGAAGAGGCCGAGCGACGGCAGGAACATCACCATCGTGTATTTGGCCAGGATGCCGACGCCGGTGACGAAGCCCGTCAGCAGCCAGGCCGTCGTCGAGTCGTGAAAGACGGCGCGGTGCGCGAACACCAGCGCCAGGCCCCAGCAGCAGGTGTACGGGGCGTCGATGGTCATGATCGAGGCGCCGACGGATATCACCGGCAGCGTGAGAGCCAGCGCGACGACGGCGAGGGCCAGCCGTTCGCGGCGGAAAGTCTGCACGGTCAGAACGTAGAGGCTGGTGAGGAGGAGGGCGCTGCACAGGGCGGCGGGCAGGCGCACGGCCGGCATGAGGTTGCCGCACAGCCGGACCGACAGGTCGCCGAACAGCGTGCAGCTGGCGCGCATCATCCAGGCGACGAGCGGCCCCTTGCTGTAGTAGCTCCAGTCGAGATGGCGCGACCAGTCCCAGTAGTGGGCCTCGTCGGGGGCGAGGTCGAGCGGGCAGTTGATGGCGAGGTAGAGAAGGTGGGCCGCGGTCGCGCCGAGGATCAGGAGCGCCGCCAGCAGGCGACAGCCCCAGGCAGGAGAGGCGTGCAGATCGTCCGGTCGGCTTGGCGGCGTCAGGGCGGCGGGGGGTACGGCGTGGACGACGCCCTGTCGGCGCAGCGACGTGAGCACGGGATCGGCCTCCGTGATGCGGAACAAACCTCCCGAATCCGTCCGGGAGACGCGGTTGTAGTTGTTACAGGCTCTGGGGTCAAGCGACAAAAACGAGGGAGGGAACTCTCGATATCGGCTTCCCATTGAAAATAGACGAAGCCGCCGGGGTTGCCCCCGACGGCCTCGCCTTCCCGTTCCCGACACTCCGCAAAGGAGTCGGTTCCTTACTTAGTTGCAGCCGCAGCCGCTGCCGCAGCCGGCGTTGCAGCTCGAGTGGCAACCACGGCCCTTGAACAGCGAGCCGAGCTTGAAGCTGCGGTGATGGCCGCAGCCGCTGTCGCAGCTGTTGCCGCTGCCGCAGCTGCTTCCGCAGCCGCTGTCGCAACCGCCGTTGGCCACTTCCTTGGCGACCTTGTGGCAGACCATGCGGCAGGCCGTGACCGTCTCGGTGCAGGGGACGCAGTGACTGACCTTGCGGGTGCACTGGACCGGGACGCACTTCGGCACGCACACCGTGTAGGTCTCGGTGCGGCACTGCGGAACGCACTTGTTCACGCAGACGGTGACCTTCTCATACACGGCGACCTTCTTGCAGACGGTGACCTGGCAGGTCTCCTGAACGCACTCGTGCGACTTGACCATCTTGGTCTCGCAGCAGTCTTCGTACTCGGGGCAGTGAACCCACTTCTTCACGGTGCGGGTGCAGGCCGGAGCGCAGCCGCCGCAAGCGTCCCCACAGCCGGTGCCGCAGGAACTGCCGCAGTCGCTGCCGCAGCCGTGCTTGTGCTTGCCGAACAGGCCGCCGCCGAAGCTGGCGACTTCCTTGCACTCCCAGTGGCCCAGGCGGACCAGCTTGCGGTGATGCACGGTCACCGGCTTGCAGACTTCGACGCGCTTCGTCACAGTGCGCGTCTCGACCGACGGGACGGAGACGTACTTGCAGACGGTGCGCTCTTCCGTGGTCGGCACATTGACGTAGGTCGTGACGTTGCGGGTACGTGTTTCCTGGACGTTCTCGGTCTTGTACGTCGTGTAGACCTCATCCCGCCACTCGGTCTTGTAGGTGGTACGGGTGGTCTGATACTGCTCCGGAACCCACTCGTTGACATAGACGGTGTGGGTGCCGCAGCCGGACGTGGCCGCTGCGCCGCAGCCGCCGCAGCCGGGGCCGGGAACCGCGACGACCGGGCCGGGCGTCGCCGTACCCTTGGGCTCGGCGACTTTTTCCACGGGCTTGGGGTCGGCCGGCGCCTTGTCCTCGAACGCACGCAGGGCCACCGGGGCCGACGCGAGGACCAGGCCCGCCAGCAGAACAACGCGGGCGCGCTTCATGAACATGCCTCTTCTCCTAATAAAGCTTGGAGGGACAAAGGATCCGGTCCGCCACTCGATACATCTTCGTGTGGTCCAGGACCGAAGTTCTCTTCGATCTGCCCCAACTATGCCCAATATGGGCGGTTTGGTAAAGCTGTTTGGGTCAGAGAAAAGAGAAAAGAAGCCCTCAAAGGGTGGGATTTTAGCGGCCCAAACGGGCGGGGAGTCTATCCGGATAAGGCGCTTCGTGAGACGGGCTTCGAGATGCGCGATTGGGCAGGGTGGTCGAGAGGGGCAAAGGGTGGGGGCAGAACCTTTTCGGTTATTCCGACGGCGTCCGGTAGCGAGAGAAGGGGTCTGGATTGGGCGAGGAAAGGCACTGATGTATTAGGGACGCCTGCGCATCTCCTGGAATCGTTATTATCACGATCCTGACGAGCCGCGACCGTTTCGATCCTCACGAACCGCGACCGTTTCGATCCTTACGAGCCGCGACCGTCAGGGAGCGCTTGCAGAAACGCTCCCTGACGGTCGCGGCTCGTGAGCTTCTTTCTGACCGACGTCGCGAGTTCCCTCGACGCACTGGTCAGTCTTCGTCGGCGTCGAGGTCCGGCAGGATGCCCGTCTCGACGGCGGTGCGCATCTCCTCCGGGCTGGCGTCCCAGGCCGCGCGATAGGTCGTTTCCAGCGGCACGCGGATGTGGACGCCGTCGGCCAGGAATAGCGGCATGTCCGGTAGATCGTCGCCAACGGCGACGGGCTCGATGTACGCCGCCCGTTCAACGCCCGTTTCGTAGGATGCGAGGATGCGGTCCTTCCCTTCCGGGAACACGAACTCCTCTTCTTGAAACTCGTCCCAGATCACCTTGTGCATGCCGAAGGGATCACGAGACGTCGGCGGGAACAGATCGACCAGCAGGAAATGAATCCCCTGTTGCAGAAAGTCGATGGCCTTCTCGACGAAGTCGCGCAGGGCCAGCCGGCTGTCCTTGTTCCCAGGCGAGAGGATTTCGATAACGGCGACGATGCGGCCCAGGTGCTGCTTCACCACGATCCGGTTCGCCCGGCCGGAGTAGATTTCCTTGGTGGAACGGCGGACGATCTTCGTGGCGGGCCGTTCCAGCGTCAACACCTCGCCGTTAGCCGGGCGCTGGGTCTTCGATTTTCGCTCAAAAGTCAGAACGTCCCCTTCCCAAGGGCCGGCCCGTTGTTCGACCAAGGCGGATATTCCTTTCGGCAATCGCCCCGCATTCAAGGCATCCTTGATGCGGACCGACCAGCTTTGATGGAAATCGTGAAACAACCCCGACGGCACGCGCGACCAGTCGTGAATCGGCATCGCAGGCTCCTTCACACGGGCGTCAGACCAACGGCTATTCTCCCCTCAGCGGACAGACGCGGTCTCACTTGCCACGGTCGGCGTCGCGGGCAGCCGTTCTTCGAGGAGTGCTTTGAGAAGCGACCGATGGCAGCGCGAAGCTTTCGCGCAGGATTTGGAGCAGAGCAGCGTGACGGTCTTCCCGGCGGCGACCTGCTCGGCGAGGACGGCGATCATCTCCTGAGCTTGTTCGCCCTTCATCTCTTCCGTGTAGCGGCGGGTGAACTCTTCCCAGGTGATCTCTTCCCCAGTTTTGCCGTAGATGGCGGCGTGCAACTCGGCACTGGGGCCTAGCTCTTTCCACCAGGCGTCCCAGGTTTCGTCTTCTTTTTTGAGCGCCCGCGGGCGGAAGCGGCAGACCAGCAGGCGGAAACCGTCGCTCTTTTTACGCGGATCGTTCCAGCGCTTGGTCTTGATCGGCATCGTCAGTCCCCCAGGTGTCCCACAGCGATCGCGGCACAGTCATTGTACCGAAATACGGAGGAGACAGGGGGAAAAAGCGGCTCCACGTGTTTACGTTTCGCGCGGACCGGTCGCGCGAAACGTAAACACGCACGCGCCTCAGTTGATCCAGCTTTTCGGCTGCGCGGTCTGCACGGCGGTCTTGCCGGCCTCGACCGCACCCTTGGCCTTCTTCTCGGCCTCGGCCTTGTCGGCCTCTTCTTTCGCCTTCTTGTCCAGCAACTGGGCGCCCTTGGTCGCGGCCTTGGACACGTCCTGGTAGGCCTTGACGGTGTTCAGGTCGATGTTGAGGGTGGTGTGGCCGTCCGTTCCGGGAGCCGAGCGGATCCGGAACCAGTCGAGGTAGTATCCCAGGCCGCCAAGCGTCAGCAACAGGGCCATCATAAACGCGAGCAGATTACGCATGATCGCTCCTCCGTTCGGGCGCGGTCGGTCGTCGACGTTTCGCGCGAAACATCAACAAGCCCTCGGTCTGTACCACGGCCCCCGCAGGCCGGTCCAGAGCAATCGTGGCTCGTTTTTACCGACCGCGCCGTGTCGCGGCCGCAGCTTGCGCGCATCCGGATTTTTTTGACTCGTCACGCGCTGCAAAACCGGTCTTGACAGAACCCCGTCTCGGCAGCGTATGCTGACGGCAAGAACTTTTAGGGCCGGACCAGGATGCCGTTTGCCGCTTGCGGCTTCGCGGCGCAGGACCGCGAAGCCGCAAGCGGCGACACGACCGACGGAGAGTCATTTGACGCCGTCCCGTCGCCGCGGATACAATGCAGTGTCGAGTGTGCGGCTGCGGAGAGTCCGCAACCGCCCTTGACTGCGACGGTCCCGTTCTTCCCGAGCGACGCTACCATCCGAGGGATCGGCACCCTTCACGGACCTTTCTCTCCTTCCGAAACTCGTCCGGGGATAATCGGGACTCTGCAAGGCCCGCGCCCCGACTGCGTTCCTTCCCGTCGGTCGGCCCATCCGGCCAAGGACATCACCACTGAGTTGACACGGACGGTGCGATCGTCGGCACCACCCAGGGAGGCAACACCATGTCCGCAGGACAAACGCTTCTGGCCAACATCCGCCAGGAACAGAACCTTACCGAATATCGCAAGATCCACTGGGAAGGCACGTTCGCCGAGTACCTCGATATCGTGGCCGAGCACCCCGAGGTCACGCGCAACGCCTACCAGCGCCTCTATGACATGATCCTGTCGCACGGCACGGAGGAGGTGTTCGAGCACAAGGAAAAGATCATCCGCTACCGCTTCTTCAACGACTACGCCGTCAAGCACGGCGACGGCATCTTCGGCCTGGACCGGCCGCTGATGCAGCTGGTCAACGCCTTCAAGTCCGCCGCCAAGGGCTATGGCACCGAGCGGCGCGTGCTGCTGCTGCACGGCCCGGTCGGCTCGTCCAAGAGCACCATCGCCCGCCTGCTCAAGCGCGGCCTGGAAGACTACGCGCGCGCCGACGAAGGCATGATCTTCTCCTACTCGTGGAAGATGGCCGACGGCTCGTACTCGAAGTGCCCGATGCACGAAGAACCGTTGCACCTGGTGCCGCGCGACCTGCGCGTGCCGCTGCTGACCCGGCTCAACGAGGGCCGCGGCCACAACGACTTCCAGATCGCCCTGCGCGGCGACATGTGTCCCTTCTGCCGGCAGATGCACAACGAGCGCCTGGCGGATCATGGCGGCGACTGGACGCACATGCTCACCGAGATCAAGGTGTTCCGCCTGCTGCTGTCCGAGCAGGACCGCATCGGCATCGGCACCTTCCAGCCAAAGGACGAGAAGAACCAGGACTCGACCGAACTGACTGGCGACATCAATTATCGCAAGATTGCGGAGTATGGCACGGATTCTGATCCGCGCTGCGTCGCCGCTGAGACCCTCGTCGCCACGGGCGAGGGGTTGTCGCCAATCGCCGACTTGCTGCCGCATCCGACCGCGGCCGACACGTTCGTGCCGCGGCCGCTGGCCGTCAGCACGATTGGTCGCAACCGCATCGGCCTGGCGGATAGCGTTTACTACGGAGGCACCAAGGCGGTCTTCGCCGTCGAGACGCGCCTCGGCTATCGCTTGCGCGGCACGCCGAACCACATGCTGTTGACGTTGACGCCGGAAGCCGATCTGGCCTGGAAGGAATTGCGGCTGCTGCGGCAGGGCGATTACGTCGCCCTGTCGCGCGGCGCCCATACCTGGGCTACGGAAGATGCCCCGCTGCCGCCGTGGCAGCCTGAACTTTACGGCAACGAACGCCAGCGGCCCCACTTCCCGCTGCGCGTGTCGCCCGACCTCGCATATCTGCTGGGCCTGTGGATCGGCGACGGCCACCTGTACGTCAACGCGGACAACTACCAGTACGAGTTCGGTTGGACGCAACAGGAGCCGGCGCGGCGCGCGAAGTTTGCTCAACTGCTGACCGACCTCTTCGGCGTGCAGCCGCGTATCACGCAACCGGAAGGCCACGCCGGTCAAGTTCTCGTCGGCTGTCGCTCCCTGATCCGCTGGTTGCGCGAGTTCGTCGGACTGAAGGACGGCGCCGTCAACAAAGCCATTCCGGCGTGCATCCTGTCTTCCACGCGCGAGTGCGTCCGAACGTGCCTTCAGGGGCTGTGGGAAACGGACGGCACCGTGCGCGAGAACGGCTCGAACTGGGCCATGTTCGCCACCTGCTCGGAAACGCTGGCCCGGCAGGTTCACACGATCCTCCTGGCGTTCGGCATCGTCTCGTCGCTGAAGAAGTGCCCCAGCGATTGGGAGGTGCGCGTCTACGGCCGCAACGTCAACAAGCTCGTTGAACTGCTGCCCTCGCTGCGCGAGCGCTTCACGGTCGGCGCCGAGAGAGACGCGAAGGCGGCGCCGAATATCGATGTGGTGCCGTTCGTCAAGCCGCGGCTCAAGGCGATCTATCAGCGGGCGACCAATCGCGAGGAACTGAAACGCCGCTACAGCGGCAACCTGCACGACGACGCCAAGCCGAATGTCTCCTATGACCTCTTAGAATCGTTCCTGGCCGAGGCGAAGACCGACGACGCCGAAGCGACGAAGTGGATCGCCGAACTCCGCCATATTCTCGACCAGCGGCATGTCTGGCTGCCGGTAGAAAAGATCGGTCCCGATAGCGAAGCACCGGTCTTCGATCTCTCGGTTTTGGAAACCCACGCTTACAACACGAATGGATTTGTGTCCCATAATTGCTTCAATTTCGACGGCGAACTCAACATCGCTAACCGCGGCCTCGTTGAATTCATCGAAGTTTTGAAGCTGGACGTGGCATTTCTCTACGATTTGCTTGGTGCGTCCCAGGAACACAAGATCAAGCCGAAGAAGTTCGCGCAGACAGACATCGACGAAGTGATTCTCGGACATTCCGTGTCCGGTAACTCGCCGATCCCGTATCGCGCCGACGGCACGCCGGGCTGGACGACGATGGAACGGCTGTACGAGCGCTTCGTCGCTGATCCGACCGGCCTCGAAGTGCTGTCCTACGACTTCGACGAGAAGCGCACGGTCTGGACGCCGGTGCGGTCGCTGTTCCGCCACCATTTCACCGGCAACCTGCTGACCACGTCGCAGAAGTGGGGCGCCGTTGAGACGACGCCGAACCACTCGATCTTCGACCGCGCCGGCGAAAAGTTCTACCCGGAAGAGCGGCGCGAGATCATGGCCGTGCGCGGCCTCGGCGACCTGTTCGCGCCGGACGGCGTCGAGACGATCGACGCGCTGGAAGGCGTCCCCGGTTTCGTCCGTGAGGGAGTGCGCGTCACGGCTGCCGGCGGCCCGATGACGAAGCCCTGCCGCGAAGGCTGGGCGCGCCTCGACCTGCCGCGCCACGCCACGGCGGTGCAGGCCATCTACGATCCGATCGTGCATGTCCAGCCGTTGAAAGACCTCATTACCGTCCTCGTGTGGTACGCCACCGAAGGACACGTCAACGGCCGCAACGGCGGCATCGTCATCAGCCAGGCGAATCGCGACGAACTAGAGCGTGTCCGGCAGGCGTACGCGCGCATCACGACGGGCAAGGGCAGCATCGACGCCGGCGCGAAGACCGATTCGGCGTGGCGGCTCTATCTCGGCTCACAGGCCGTCGCTCGGCTGGTACAACACCACTGCGGCGAACTGTCCGTCAACAAGCGGCTGCCCGACTTTCTCTTCCGCCTGCCGACGGCATACATGCAGCACGCTTTCGATGAATTGATGCGGACCGACGGTTCGCGGAAGCTGAGCAGCATTCTCGAGGAGACCGCGTCGGACGATTACCGCGAGAAGTACTTCGACTACAAGACGATCTCGCCGCTGCTCGCCGCACAGGTCGGCACGCTCGCCAGCCTGCTCGGCTTCGATTATGGCGTCTATCGCCAGGAACGCGACGGCAGGGAACCGACCTATCGCGTTCGCTTCTGCTCCGGCGACGGCAAGCGCGGCGGCCGGCATACGACTTTCGAGGCGCGGCTGCACGAGCGCGCCGTCGAGAACGAGTACGTCTACGACATCGAGTGTGCCGGCCTGCACAACTTCGTCGGCGGTGTCGGCAATGTCGTTTTAAGTAACACAAATGAACCAGAATATCGCAAGCTCCAGAGCAACGAGTTCATGGAAGCGCTCCGCGACCGCACGGTGAAGATCGACGTGCCCTACGTCACGCGCCTGAAGGACGAGATCAAGATTTACGAAAAGGACTTCAACACCGACCGCGTGCGCGGCAAGCACATCGCCCCGCACACCATCGAGATCGCGGCCATGTGGGCGGTGCTGACGCGGCTGGTGCAGCCCAAGCACGCCAACCTGACGCTGTTGCAAAAGCTCAAGCTCTACAACGGCAAGACGCTGCCCGGCTTCACCGAGGACAACGTCGTCGAGCTGAAGCGCGAGGCGGTCAGCGAGGGTATGCACGGCATCAGCCCGCGCTACATCCAGGACAAGATCTCCAACGCCATCGTCGCCCATCCCGACGAGGACAGCGTCAACCCGTTCATGGTGCTGAACGAGCTGGAAACCGGCCTGCGGCACCACTCGCTCATCACCAGCCAGGAGCAGCTGCAGCACTACCGCGAACTGCTCTCGGTCGTGAAAGAAGAGTACGAGGACATCGTGAAGAACGAAGTGCAGCGCGCCATCGCCGCCGACGAGGACGCCCTCGCTCGTCTCTGCTCCAACTACATCGACAACGTCCGCGCCTACACGCAGCGCGAGAAAGTGCGCAACAAGTACACCGGCAACTACGATGAGCCGGACGAACGCCTGATGCGCTCCGTCGAGGAAAAGATCGACATCCCGGAGGGCCGCAAGGACGACTTCCGCCGCGAGATCATGAACTACATCGGCGCCCTGGCCCTGGACGGCAAGCGCTTCGACTACAAGACCAACGAGCGCTTGCAGAAGGCGCTGGAGTTGAAGCTGTTCGAGGACCAGAAGGACACGATCAAGCTGACGAGCCTGGTGTCCAACGTGGTGGACAAGGCGACGCAGGAAAAGATCGACGTGGTCAAGGGCCGGCTGATCCGCAACTACGGGTACAACGATTCGAGCGCAACGGATGTGCTGACCTTCGTGGCGAGTATCTTCGCGCGGGGGCATACGAAGAAGTAAATGAGCACGCGGCGCCAGCAAGTGGCACTTGCTGGCGCCGCGTGCTCACGAGCGCGGTAAACGAAGAACGAATGGTGCCGCATGTACTTCCAGGTGACGGTGGATCGTGATGAGGACGGTGTCTGGGTCGCGGAATGTCCGTCGATCCCAGGCTGTGTCAGCCAGGGGGCTACCAAGCCGGACGCCCTGGCGAACATCCGAGAAGCGATTCGCCTTTGCCTGGTGGTACGGGCCGAGCGCAGCCTGTAGTCGGGGCAATATGAAGCAGTAGGTCATGGATGACATGCCTTGGAAATTAAAGAGTTCTCACTGACGACACCGGAAGGGAAGGGCATCGTTGGCACTCTGAGCGATGCTGGCGTTGTTGAGTTCGTAATTCAAGCTGGCGTCGGATCGTCTATCCGCGGTACGGAAATGTTTGACCGAATGATGGATGATTTCGGCGCCGACGCGCTTGCAATACACGCCGTCTGGATCAAGAACGCCGCAGACCATCCGAGCACGAATATCGACAAGGTCAACGAACTGACTGCCGCCGGCACGGACCTTGACGAGGCGATCCTGCACACCTGGACGGTGACGCGGGCCAAAAAGCGTGGATTCTCCAAGGCCCAAGTGATGAAAACGCCCGAGGGCAGCGCCGGGATTTACACGAGGATCGATGTACTAATTGAACATTAGAGACCAGAGAATTGAGTGCGCAGATGGCAGATTCGTACGAGGTGAATCCCAAACCCAGGGCCGACGTGATCCATGACCTGCGCGGATTGGCACGTCGAGGTACGACTGTACGCGAATTGGACACGCTGATCCGCACCCGCCTGGGTTATGCGCCAAGTAACGTCATTGGGGTGATTTGGTATTTCAAGCACGCCTTTTGCTTGCCCCTAGTGACCGTTCTTCCACTGCAAGGTTGGTGCGGCAGTGACCGAGACGGGGAAATCGACGCGTTGCTTTTGCCAGCGATCATGAGTACGCGCGACCAATGGGAGAATGCCGACGATTTGGGAAATGGAGCGGCGGACCCGGAAAAGAAATCCGGCCTAACGGCCGTCAACCAGCGGAGTTAGACCGTGGGTCAGAAAATCGAACGCGATCACCAGCGCTTCAAAAAGCTCGTGCGCGGCAAGGTGAAGAGCAACCTGCAAAAGTACATCAGCCGCGGCGAAATGATCGGCAAGAAGGGCAAAGACCTCGTCAGCATCCCGCTGCCGACGATCGACATCCCGCAGTTCCGCTACGGCAAAAAAGGTTCCGGCGGCGTCGGCCAGGGGCAGGGCCAGCCCGGCGATCCGCTCACCGCCGGCGACGGCGATCAGCCGGGCGCCGGCGACCAGCCGGGCGGGCACATCCTCGAAGTCGATCTGACGATGGAGGAGATGGCCGCGATCCTCGGCGAGGAGCTGGCCCTGCCGCGCATCGAGCCGCGCGGCAAGAAGAACATCGTCACCACCCGCGACCGCTACACCGGCATCCGTCAGACCGGCCCCGAGTCGCTCCGCCACTTCAAGCGCACTTTCAAGCGCGCCCTGAAGCGGCAGATTTCGTCGAACACTTATCTCCCCGGCCGGCCCATCGTCACGCCGATCCGGGCCGACAAGCAGTACCGCTCGTGGAAGGAAGTGAAGCTGCCGCAGAGCGTGGCGTCGATCATCTACATGATGGACGTGTCCGGCTCGATGACCGACGAGCAGAAGGAGATCGTCCGCATCGAAGCGTTCTGGATCGACACCTGGATCAAGGCCCATTACAAGGGCGTCGAGACGGCTTACATCATCCACGACGCCGCCGCCCAGGAGGTGGACGAACACACCTTCTACCACACGCGCGAATCGGGCGGCACCAAGATCAGCTCGGCGTACAAGCTGTGCGACCAGATCATCACCAAGCGCTATCCGCCCGACCAGTGGAACGTCTACGCCTTCCACTTCTCCGACGGCGACAACTGGGGCGACGACATTCCGCCGTGCGTCGAGATCCTGACGGAGAAGATCCTGCCGCGCGTCAACCTCTTCGGCTACGGCCAGGTGGAAAGCCCCTACGCCAGCGGCGATTTCTACGAATACGTCCACGAGCTGCTGGGCGAGCGCGAGAACATCGTCTGTAGCCGTATCCCCGACCGCGACGCCATCCTGGGATCGATCAAGGAGTTTTTGGGGACGGGCCGCTGAACATCTTCAAGGGAGGATTAACATGCAGGTGCAGTATCGGCCAGAACTGATGGCCGAACCGAAGCTCCAAGAGATTGTGCGCAGTGCCACCCCCGTGCTGGAGGAAGCGATTGGGCCGCCGGCTTCCCGCGTGACGGTTACCTGGGGGTTGCGCCAAGATGAGAGTGGCCGCACTTTGATTCAACTGAGGGTCGCTGACTGGTCGGTGGAAGCGGCCGCAGAGTTCGCTCCCAAAGAGTTGCAACCGCCTGACAGCGCCCGGCGGCGATTTATCCGGCTATGGGGAGACCTCCTCCAAGAAGCGTCCCGTCGGCAGATTCAATTGCTGGAAGCTGCTTCCATTGACGAGTAAGGGTGTGCGAATGCCCTCCAAGCCGCAATATGCCCAGGAGCTTATTTCGACGGTGAAGCTGCACGCGCACCAATTGGAAAACTTACGCGATGACACAGATGATCTCGCCACGCGCCATGAATCCCTAAAGGACCAGGTGGCGGAGTTCCGGCGCGACCTGGCCTTGGTCCAGCAACAACTGGGCGACCAGATCAGGCGTCTGGAAGAGTGGGACCGCCGCTGGTGGGGATGGCTTACCTTGATGGTCGGTGCCTTACTATCACTGGCCGCGGGATTGATCGTGACACTGGCCAGGAAATAACAACCCAAACAGCAGTATTCGACCATGCCTACGCCGTATGACACCCGCCTGCCGCCGCACCTGCAAGCCTTGAAAGAGGAGATCGAGGGCTACGCGCGCGGCTACGGGCTGGACTTCTTCGAGACGATCTTCGAGGTCGTGGACGCCGACGACCTGAACGAGATCGCGGCCTACGGCGGCTTCCCGACGCGCTACCCGCACTGGTCGTTCGGCATGCAGTACGAAGAGCTACACAAGGGCTACGACTACGGCCTGTCGAAGATTTACGAACTCGTCATCAACAACGATCCGTGCTACGCCTACCTGATGCGCAGCAACCACGACGTGGATCAGAAGTTGGTGATGGCCCATGTGTATGGGCACTGCCTCGCGCCGGAAACGCGGATCGAGACACGCGACGGCATCAAGGCGATCACTAATGTGCAGGTAGGCGACGAAGTGCTGACGCACAAAGGGCGCTATCGGCGTGTGCAGGCATGCGCTCGGCGCTGGTTCAAAGGACGGATTCGCCGCGTCCAGATCAGCGGTTGTAGCGAGTACGTGCGGATCACCCCGGAACATCCCGTCTACACCCTGCGTGGCGGCAAACTGCGCTGGATTCCAGCGGGTGAGTTGCAGAGCGGCGACGATGTTGCCTGGCCGCGCCCACGAGTTCGCTCGGAATGTCTCATTGGCGCTGGTACCGAGTCCGATGAACCTGCTTTGATTGAGGCTTCGCAGTGGGAGCGGCAAAAACTCGGCGATCTTGCAGATAACTACCTGATTGAGATTGTCCGATCCGTCACCACCCAACTGTACGACGGCTACGTCTACAACTTCTCCGTCGAGAAGGACGAAAGCTACACGCTGGCCGCAGGGTTCGTGGTCCACAATTGCGACTTCTTCAAAAACAACGCCTACTTCGCGCACACCAATCGCAAGATGATGGACGAGATGGCGAACCACGGGGCGCGCATGCGCCGCTACGTCGAGAAGTACGGCGAGGACGAGGTCGAGGCGTTCGTCGATAAGTGCATGTCGATCGACGACCTGATCGACGTGCATTCGACCGCTATCCGCCGCCGCGACGACGGCATGCGCTCCGACCTGAAGCCGGAGGAGGAAGTCGATCCAGTCAAGGCGACGCGCTTCAAGAGCAAGGACTACATGGACGAGTACATCAACCCGCGCAAGGTACTCGAAGCCGAAGAAGAGGAGAACCGCAAGGCGCGCGACCTGATGGCCCGCAGCTTCCCCGAACACCCCGAGAAGGACGTGTTGCTGTTCCTCATCCAGAACGCTCCGATGAAGGGTTGGCAGCGCGACATCCTCGAAATCGTCCGCGATGAGGCGTATTATTTCGCGCCGCAGGGGCAAACGAAGGTATGTAATGAAGGGTGGGCATGTCTCCGGTCCGGATCGCTCATTTACACTAATCGCGGATTGCTCCCTGTCGAAGACTTGGTGAACTGGCGACTACCGGTCGTGGTGCATGACGGCAAAGACGCGCGAAACGTCTATGACTGGGCCCATTTCGCGGATCGTGAAACAGTCTGGATTAAGACGCGCCGTGGGCTGGAACTAGAAGGCTCGATCACTCATCGAGTAATGCAGCCAGATGGCTCATGGTGTCGTCTGGAT
>JBBQPD010000004.1:0-25615 GCA_038331535.1 Gemmatales bacterium
AACGAGTACAGCACCGCCGTCTTCAAGCCGCTAAAGCTGAATTCGAGGCGGTCATCGTGCAGAAAGGAACGAGGCAGCTTTACCGCATGAGGATCGCCGGTCGCCGCCTCGCGCTCGACTGCGGGCCCTCCGGGAAAGCCGAGGCCGAGCAGGCTCGCGATTTTGTCAAATGCCTCACCCGCGGCATCATCGAGAGTGCCGCCGAGGCGCTCGAAGCGCAGCGCGTCGCGACAGTGGAAGAGCGTGGTGTGGCCGCCGCTCACCACGAGGCCGACGCACGGAAAGATGTCCCGGCCCGCGGCCAGGCGGCAGGCATAGATATGTCCTTCGAGATGATTGACGCCCAGCAACGGCACGTCGAGCGCAAGCGCGAGCATCTTGGCGGCACTGACGCCGACGAGCAAGGCGCCGGCCAGTCCCGGTTTGTGATGCACGGCGACGCAGCCGATCTGATCGAGACGGACCCCGGCCTGATGCAGCGCCTCGTCGATGACAGGCAGGAATCGCTGGAGATGAGCGCGTGCCGCGACCTCCGGCACCACGCCGCCGAAACGTGCGTGCAGATCGGTCTGCGAGGCGACGACGTTCGACAAAATAACCGGCTCGTCCGTAAAGACGGCGGCGGCGGTCTCGTCGCAGCTAGTTTCGATGCCGAGGAAAAATGTTTCGGCCATATCAAGGTCTTGCCTTTAACTCGGCCAGGAACTCGTCGAATTGCGTGAAGAAGGAATCGAGCGC
This sequence comes from Gemmatales bacterium, assembly GCA_038331535.1. Classification (GTDB taxonomy): domain Bacteria; phylum Planctomycetota; class Planctomycetia; order Gemmatales; family Gemmataceae; genus JBBQPD01. Next base: position 739 of record JBBQPD010000004.1, read on the forward strand.
CCGGGCCTCATCGCGATCGAAGAACAAGAGCAGACGGTCCCAGCGGTAACCTAACCTCATGCGGTATCGGCTGCAAAGCCAGGGGTCGAAGCTCTCTAAGAGGGTGGACTCCTTGGCGTGGTAGCGAGTATCTCGCAGCGCATCGAGATAGCCCAGCAGGAACGCGTGGAGGAGGGTGACAGAGGCATGTCCCAGGTACATGCCTGGACGGAGGCGAACTCTCGCCAACAGATCGTCGAGGTTTTTGATCTGAATCGGTGGCGCCGGCCACGTGTCGGGAGGGATCGCCTCGGGCTCGAGGAGCGTGAATTCGTCCCACAACTCGAAATAGCGGTTCAGTGCGCGCTCCTCATCTTCGCTTTCCAATTGAATCATGCAGACTCCGGAAACGCTCAGACGATTTCGCCCCAGTTTTTCCGCCACCCATTCAGAAAATCGATCCAAACGCGGGTCAATGTCAGCGCTTTTTCCGGCGCGGGCACACCCCGCATCGTGGCCGCCGAAAAACGCACGCAGGCAGCCCAGAGACGCCTGTCCAAGAATCCTATATGGATCCTCGCGAATTCGCTCGAGTATGTCCGAATGGAAGGATCGCACGGTCGGAGTCATGGCTGGCCTCCTTCAGAATGCCGTCTCTGTCATAAGCACAATGCCGCTGGCGATAGCTTCGGCGATGGTGCCGAATTGCGTGTGCATCGTGTCCAGCCAGTCGGCCCGCATCGTTCCTGTCGGCTGATTGTTGTCATACACGCTGCCGCCAATCTCGAGGCCGACGTGTCGGCCATTGGTGGAGATCGTCTGCCCGGCAAACCGTCCCTCATCGACGTAGATGTGTCCGAAAGTTCTCACACCGCCGAATCGCGGCATGCGCAGTTCAAGGCGGACGCCATGAACGCCCCCGCTCACAAGGGCCTGTTGCATTGCATCGGCAGCGAGAAAGCAGTCGAAGACATCGTATCTATTCGCGATGGCATCGATGCCGCAGGGAATCGGTGCTGGGCTGGAACTCATGTCGATTCGATTAACCTCGGACTGCGGCACGGGCTTTCACGTTTTTGCTTTTCTTTTCTGCTGATTTCGGAGCCGCAGTAGTTCCATCCCATTCCTGCCAGCGGGAGCATTGCCGCCAGAACGCCAGCGGATTCTCGTACACCACCTTGCGGATGATTTCCTCGGCGTGGCCGCGGCGGCGCATCTCCAGCATCAGCTCGGGAACGGCGAGCGGGTCTGACTTGCCCCAGTCGCCGGCCGAGTTCACCATGATCCGCTCCGTGCCGACCATCTCCAGGATGTCCACTGCTCGCGCCGGCGTGCATTTCGTCGTGGGATACAGCGTCATGGCACACCAGAAGCCGCCGTCGAGCGCCGGCCGGACCGTGTGCTCCTCGACGTGATCGACCAGGACACGGTGCGGCTGGACGCGCTTATCGTTCTTGAGCATGTCGAGGATCATACGCGTGCCCTTGTACTTGTCTTCCAGGTGCGGCGTGTGGATGAGGATCAACTCGTCGGTCTTCATGGCCAGATCGACGTGTTCCTGGAAGATGGTCGCCTCGTTGCGCGTGTTCTTGTTCAGCCCGATTTCGCCGATTCCCAGGACGTTCGGCTTGTTCAAGTATTCGGGGATGAGCGCAATGACCTCGCGCGAGAGCTGGACGTTCTCGGCCTCCTTGGCGTTGATGCACAGCCAGGAGTAATGGCGAATGCCGAACTGGGCGGCGCGCTGCGGTTCAACGTCGGTAAGGTGGTGGAAATAATCGCGGAAGCCCTCGGCGCTGCCGCGGTCGAAGCCAGCCCAGAACGCCGGCTCGCTGACAGCGGCGCAGCCGCTCAGTGCCATGCGATGGTAATCGTCGGTGACGCGGCTGATCATGTGAACGTGCGGGTCGAACCAGGCCATCATGTCGTAACTCCTTATGCAGCAGTGATTTGCAAACTGGTCCTGGACGGTTTTTGGACGGAATTCGCCAGTTCCTGTAATCCATATGATATCAAGTCGCGGTCACATCAGCACCGCGGTGAAGTTAGGCGCGAGCCAGGTGCCACTCCGGCCTGGGCAGCTTTGCTAGCGATCTGAGATGGCGACCTCCGAGGAAAGGCCCGAGTGGCTGCCTTCCTCGTCGCCGGAGCCATTCCCGAGATGCGCAAGAGTTGGTTCCAACGCGGACGGCCAGGGTATTTGGGCGCGCGAGGCAGCGGACTGACAATGTCCTACAGTGGCCGCTGAGCAGCGCGGGCACGCGATCCACCCGCTCCGAGGTTTCCTCGCCAGGTGCCGCCCCAAAGTTGACCTCCTCCTCAAGGAATGCACCCGTCCTCTGGGCGGGCGGGTAGGAAACCCCGTTGTGGCTCGCCGGGTAGTACCGTTAAACGCAGACGGTCCGTCGCCGGCGGAACCGGCTTGGCCAAAGAGCAGGCCCTCGGCTTACCCGTGGAGAACGGGAACACTGCTCATGCGTCCGAACCACCCCGATCCTGGGCAGCCAAGAACGCCTGGTTCGTCGAGATCGGCGACACGCGCCACCAACTCGGCAAGCAATCCCGAGAGCGCCAGGCCCGGTTGAAGTCCGGCGCGTGACCGCGGGTCATCTCCCTGAATGCCGCCTTGGTCGAGCTGACCTGCAAGTTGGTCGAGAACTCTCCGGATGGACCGCTGATCCGTAGGCCGAGACAAGAAGGGCTTCACCAACGGCGTCCGCTGCCGGTTCAAGCGCCTCCGCGAGAAACTGCCGCGCCTCGCGGGCGTCATCAGGTACACTGCCCGGCACCACTTCGCCACGCAGGCGCTCGTCCGCGGGTTCGGCATCGCCCAAGTCCTGGAGTTGCTCGGGCACGTGGACACCAGGATGGTCAGCGAGCTCGACGCGCACTTGGCGAGAACGTCCAGCATGTGTGGGAGATGGTCGCCAAGGCGGCTGGGATGGACAAGCCGCCTTGGCGACCATGAATGGTTAGGTCTGGAGCACCTCGAATATCCGGTGCCGTGTGGCCTGTTTGCGATCGGCCACACGGTCGATCGAGCACTCGCTCTCCCTGGAGCAGATCGAAAAGTGGAGAGCAGGCCAGAACCACAGAGAATAAAATCTCGGCAAAAGGGCGCAACATACCTTGTCCCCCCTCGACAGCCTCTCTATAATAAACTCATGCGGACCTGCTGCGTGATGTCGTCGTCGAATTGCCCAACCTAAGACCAGTTACTGGTGGTGGCCGACGCCGACAGGTCTCCTGGTTCCGCCTCTGAAGAATTCCATGACTACGTTTTGCGTAGTCGTTGTATCCTTTTGGGGTGGGCCACCTATGCCTCTCAACGCTTTTACTCTGTACGTCCTCTCCCGCCAACCCTTTGCCGCTTTCGCACAACTCGCTGCGCCCACTCCTCTGGCACTCGAACCCACCTTCCACCACCCACAGGCCGGCAAGCATCGACGAGGGACCAGAGGGAAACTCAATCGCGCTCTGCAAGACCTCGGCGATCAGGTGGTCAAGCGGACGCCGAACCTCTGTAGCGAGAACCCTGACGTCGATGAGGTGTACTCCTCTATCAACTGCCCGATCCCCCCGTCTCGCGCGCACTACGACGCGCTTCGTTCCCACTGGGTCAACGCCGCCGGCGTCGAGGACTCCGAGGTCTGGATGCGCCCGGAACACGCGGACACTCTCGAAAAGCTGTTCCGCGTTCGCGACGGCAGTGAACCAGCCTCTGCGGAACTGGTCCTGACTCGACATTTTTTGGATCGCTCCCTTGCGGAGGCGGCGACGTGGGAGCGAGTCCCGCGCGAGAAGCCTCGGGAGTCCGGTGAAGAACCAGCCTATGGGGATCGGTACTGTAGCGTCGCGCAGTACGTGAGGGCCGACGGCCGACAGGTGACCGTGTGCTGCCCGTGGGTCGCCCAGTGGCGGGAAATCGGGGCGCCGGACAGCTCCGAGGAACTGGAGATCGACCGCAGGCGAGTGCTGGCCATGCTCGGAGAACTGTACCAGGAAAGCCGGGCGGCGAAACCGGAGGATAGCGCTGTGTTCCTGGTTCTCGCCCCGAAATTGCCGCCCAAAACTGCCAGATTGCCGCCCAAAGCCAGGCGGAAGCCTCGCAGGTAGACTGAAAGCCCGCGTCGATCAGGGGCGGTCCGTCGCCTCCCCAATAGCTATCTTGCCGACCTGCGGACCACGCGGAGGGTTCGGGCTGCGCGCCTCAGCAAGGTCGCCTTGAGACGCAGAGACGAGGGAACCAATAGCCGCCGCGATGATCCTGCGCGCATCGTAAGGAGGAGTGGTTGATGTCCGAACCTGAGCTTCGGCATGAAGACGAACAGGCCATCTTTCGTCGATGGCACACGACCGCGGCCCCCAGGCCCAACTGGGCCGTCATCATGGCGGGTGGGCAAGGCCGGCGGCTGCGTCCGATCACCGAGTCGATCCCCAAGCCAATGGTGCCCGTGGGAGGGCGCCCCATCCTGGAGCACCTCGTGTGCCACCTGGCGGGCCACGGCATCCGGACGCTTTACCTGGCGCTGGGCTATCTCGGCCACCTGATCGAGGGACACTTCCGGGACGGGTCGCGCTTTGGCTGTGACATCCGCTACCTGCGCGAGGAGACGCCCCTGGGTACCGCGGGTGCTCTGGCACTTCTCGACCGCCGGCCGGCCGACCCCGTCCTCACCCTCAACGGTGACCTGTTCACACGGGTTAACGTCTCGGAGCTGCTGGCGTTCCACGAGGCCGGCCCTTGGCGAGCCACGCTGGCTGTCCAGCCCTACGTCTCCGTCCTGCCTTACGGTTGCGTGGCGGTGGAAGGCTCTCGGGTCGTGAACATGACGGAGAAGCCCGCCATCAGTCATCTGGTCAACACCGGCGTCTACGTGCTGCACCCGGATCTCATCGGGCGGATCCCGCGTGGCGAGTCCCTGAGCATGCCCGAGCTGCTGGGCAGTTGCCTGGCTAAAGGCGAGCCCGTCGGCGCGTTCGCCTTGACGGACGACTGGATTGACGTGGGTACGCCCGAACAGCTGCTCCGGGCGCAGGCCGCCCACGAACACGCCACCCAACGCCAAGAGGACTTGCTCCCGGCCCCGACCCCCTGAACTCACCCCCTGACACTGCATCACCTCCTACGACCAACGAAGGGAACGACATGAGCCTCCCAGAGAAACTAGCGAAGGCGTCGCCGGATGACGGTTTTCGCGGACACGCGCTCCACCTCGCCTACGCGCACAACCCGGAGTTGAGCCTGCCCCAGCAGAACCTTGTCTTCCGGGAAGAGGTCCGCCGGCTGGACGTGGCGCGCCGGCGTGGAGAACCGCAGCGGCGCGAGGTCCTTCTGGCGGGCGGCGCGGGCTACATCGGGCTGGTGGTGACCGCCGCGCTCCTGGCGGCCGACTATGCGGTTCGGTCCGCCGACGCGCTGCTGTACGACACCGGGGACGCTGCGGCTGGCTACAACCGCGACCCGCGCTTCACGTTCATGCACGCCGACTTCCGGACCGCCGACATGGCCGCCCTGCTCGACGGGGTGACCGACGTCGTAATCCTTGCGTCTCTGGTCGGAGACCCGATCAGCCGGCGCTATCCCCTGCAGACGCGGCAGATCAACGTGGACGCCACCCTGCGGCTGCTCGATGCCCTCCAGGGCAGGCCACTGAACAAGGTCATCTTCGTCAGCACCTGCTCCAACTACGGCGCCTGCCCGGACGACCGCCCGGTCACGGAAGACGCCGAACTCCGGCCGCTGTCGCCGTACGCCGAGTCGAAGGTGGAGGTCGAGAGGCACCTGCTGAGCGGCGCCTGGAGTTTCGACTTCACGATCCTGCGGTTCGCCACAGCTTTCGGCCTCTCCCCGCGCATGCGTTTCGACCTCACGGTCAACGAGTTCACACGCGAGCTGTTCCTTGACCGGCAGTTGCTGGTGTACGACCCGGACACCTGGCGGCCGTACTGCCACGTGAGGGATTTCGGCCGGGCGATCCGCCGCGTGCTGGAGTTCCCCCGGGAGAGAGTCTCCGGTCAGGTGTTCAACACCGGCGGCGACGAGAACAACCACACCAAGGCGTCTCTCCTCCAGGTCATCCAGGAGCAGCTGCCGGGCAGACGTGTCCGCCACGTCGCGGGCGGCACGGATCGGCGGAACTACCGTGCCGATTTCTCGAAGATTCGCGACCGGCTCGCCTTCGTACCGTCCGTCACCGTCCCCCAAGGCGTCGCCGAGATCTTGGCCGCCCTCCACGAGGGGGCGTTCGCCGAAGTCGATCGGCGACCCAACTTCTACGGCAACCGGCTCATCCCGTCCTTCGGCGCGATCGATGGCGGCGCGTGACACCGACTAGCAACTTCTTCAGACCGGCATCGGTCACGGGGGTTAGTTATGAAAAGTGCGTCGATTCCACTTTCCGCGCCCCACCTGTGCGGCAACGCGGAACGCTACCTGCGCCAGTGCGTGGACGAGAACCAGGTGTCGTCCGTCGGTCCCTTCGTCCAGCGCTTCGAGCGACTGTTCGCCGAGCACGTCGGCAGCCGCCACGCGGTGGCATGCTCCTCCGGCACTGCGGCGATTCATGTCGCCCTGCGCCTGGCGGGAGTCGGGCCGGGGGACGAGGTGCTGGTCTCTTCGTTCACCTTCGTGGCCTCGGCCAACCCGATCCGCTATCTCCATGCCCAGCCCGTCTTCGTCGATTCACACTTGGCGACGTGGAACCTCGCTCCCGATCTGGTCTGTGCCGAACTCGAACGTCGGGCACGGGCGGGCCTGAGGCAGCCGGCCGCGGTGGAGGTGGTTCACGTCCTGGGACACCCGGCGGACGTCGAGCCGGTGGCCGGCGCCTGCGCCCGGTTCGGCGTGGCCCTGATAGAAGACGCCGCCGAGGCCCTGGGAGCCCGCTACACCGCGGGTCGCTTCGCTGGCCGGCACGTGGGCACCATCGGCCGCGCCGGCTGCTTCTCGTTTAACGGCAACAAGATCCTGACGACCGGCGGCGGCGGCATGGTCGTCACCGACGACCAGCGGTTGGCGGATCGTGCCCGACACCTGACCACCCAGGCGAAGTGCCCAGGCCTGGAGTACGAGCACGACGAGGTGGGTTACAACTACCGGTTGACGAACCTGGCCGCGGCGCTCGGCCTCGCCCAACTCGAATGCCTGCCGGACTTCGTCGCCCGCAAGCGGGAGATCGCCCGGCGTTATGACGCGGCGCTCTCCGTGTGGCCCGGCGTCACGCTCCCGCCCCGCGCGGCCTGGGCCGACCCGTCGCTGTGGTTGTACTCTGTTTTGGTCGATGCCGGGCGGTTCGGGGCGGACAGCCGAATGGTGTGCCTCCGGCTGGGTGAGCTGGGAATCGACACCCGACCCCTGTGGCGGCCACTGCACCGCCAGCCCATCTACGCCGGGTGTCCTCGACTCGCCGGCGAAGTGGCCGAGGGACTTCACGCCCAGGGGCTGAGCCTCCCGTGTTCGGTGGGGCTTACGGACGAGCAACAGGACCGGGTCATCGCTGCTTTCGCCGCTTGTGGCGGCGGGCGCTGAAGAACGCGGAGGGGACGATGGGCGCGAACACGCTGGCACTGTACACGACGGTCTACCCAGGCTGCGAGCCTTATCTGCGCGACTGGCACGACTCGGTCGCGGCCCAGACAGACCGGGGCTTCGATCTCTGGATCGGTACGGACGGCCTGCCGCCGGAAGCGGTCGCCCAGGCGGCCGGCGTGGCGCCTGGCGCCACGTGGGTGGTCAACGACGAGGGCGGCTCGCCGGCCGGTCTCCGCGAGAAGGCGATCCGACGGCTGGTGGAGCGTTACGAGGGGGTGGTGTTCGCGGATAGCGACGACGTGCTCCACCCGAGCCGGGTGGCGGCTGCGCGAGTCGCCCTGCGGCAGTGTGACGTGGTCGGTTGCGCGCTGCGCCTGGTGGGCGCGGTGGGAGCGGACCTCGGGCTGGTCTTCGGGCCGGCCCGCGATGCCGACCTGCGCGCGGAGGTGGTGCGGACCAACGCCTTCGGCCTGGGGAACACCGCCTACAGATCGGTCCTGCTGCGCCACTGCCTCCCGCTCCCGGAGGGGTGCCTGCTCCGCGACTGGTTCCTCATCACCCGGTCAGTGGCGTTGGGCGCCCGTCTAATGTTCGACTTCACGCCCCGTGGGGACTACCGCCAGCACGAGGCGAATGCGTCCGGCGTCTTGCCGCCTCGATCCGCCGGTCAGCTTCGCCGCGCCGCCGAGCTGGTACTCGGCCATTACGCCGCCGTCTTGGCGCACGTCCCCGAGCTACCCCGAGAACTGCACGGACGCATTACGGCCGCGCGAACCGACGTGGAGGCGTTCCTCGCCGGTGTCGCATCCCCGCCCGTCGCTGAACGCTATCTCACGGCGGTCGCGGAGGTGTCCGGTCCTCTGGTGTGGTGGGATTACGTCGCGCGGCCAGACCTTAAACCGTTGTGGAACGTGGTCCAGAACTAACGCCGTGGCGGACACCTCCTGGTGGTCGCCTCAGCGTAGCCGTGGAGGCGGCATGGCTCGCACTGGCGGACAAAATATGCCAGGCCGCCATGGCCCGGGTTTGGATGTCTTTTAAAGACTAGGAGGGTGTGTAATGTCGTGCAAAGTGATTCTGTTCGTGCTCGCGGCGGCCGCATGCAACGTCGTCACCGTGTTCTGTCTGAAGGAGTCGAAGGGGATGTCCCGATGTTCGCCCACTATGGGGGTGGTCCTGTCGATCCTTGCGTGCCACTGGGCGCTGGCGCAGGCGCTCGAGTGCGGGGGCCGTGTCGGGATCGCCATTGCCCTGAACGTCGTAGTGGTAGTCTTGGCGTCCGGCCTCATCGGGTACTTCTATTACGGGGAAGAAATGTCGTTCTGGCAGATTGTCGGGTTAATGCTGGCGGCGACCGGGATTCTCCTCGCCCTCGCGCTCGGGGGCGGGGCGGACGCCGCCGCGCACTAACCAACCACGTGAGGGCCGAAGTCATGGAAGCGGACAAGAGGATCGTCGTGATCCCTGACAGCCCGTGGTCGGAGGCGCTCCAAGGGCTAATGCGTCTGCTCGCCGCCTACTACCCGGGCGCCGCCTACGGGTTCGACTCAGGTGAGATGACCGAAGGGAGTGAGGGGCCGAGGTAAGCCAGCGTTCCGGCCGGTAGATCTGGTTGACCGAGGCCTCAACGGCCTTCCGGGTCAACCGCTCACGATGGACTTGGGTGGACTCGTCCTTCAACTGGATTTCCCTGCCAGGAGCCTGATGACACGGGGACAACGGAGTACGATCGAACAGGCTGGACGGAATTGGGACGGAAATCGTGGAAAGGGTGGAAAAAATGGCCTAAACGCCCACGGCATGCACCTCGACGAATCGACGCAAATATTTATGGCTACAGCACCTTAGCAACGACCCCCGCGGGGATAATTCGTGCGGGTCGATATAGGAGGACATGTCGCCTAGTTCCTTTGGAGAGAATGATTCGCGCGCTGTTCATCTGCTGCTTCCGGATCGCGGATGAGACGGAATCCTTGCAAGCCGAGATTGGCGAGACTGTAGACCTCGTTGGCATTCGATTGCTTCCGGCTGCCGCGTAAACTCCAAGCCAGCACCGTGTGCCCACTCTCATCCCACTCCAATTTCGCTCCCTCGGGTGCGCCCACGACACAATCGATGCCGGTTTCGCCTTGATACAACTTTTGTTCATCCAACCAATTTCGCCCGTTGGGCGGAAAAGGATCGAGCGAAAGAATTACAGGCGAGACAGGTGCGCCGGGGAAGACCATGTGATAGATCGTTACTCTCTCCGACTTGCGAGGGTAAATGTACACATCCTCTACTGAAATGTTGCCGAGCGTTTGCGGGCCGAAATGGCTTGGCAGAGGGCCGGGGTGACGAGCCAGTAGCGCCAAGACACTCTTCGTGATTGGGTCATTCGGCCCGACCATTTTGATCTCTGTCATCCTGACCCACGGGTCGGATAGTTTCCTAAGCGAGGCAGCGATGGCCCGGGAAGCGGCCAATGGCCCGTCCCGTTCAACAGTCTCTGTGGCAATGCAGAGGAACAATAGACCCTCTTCGGCCGTTATTATCCAGAAGGCCACGGTGACCGAATTGCCGGCAGCGACGAACTGCTCGACGAGTAATTGCCCATCGTCGAGATTGTTTTCTACCAGCGCGACCGTATCCACTGAAGTACCCCTTCTGTAGGGTCGTTAATGTCGTTGAAGAAATCTCGAACCGCATGTTCGTCTCGTCCGAACTCGTAACGGCTTTGCTCGGACCACTGATTGACAGTCGTCCATCTCGTGGAAACCGGGACCGACTTATTCAACTCGTCATCCAGGTCTGCGAGCCGGAGAAGCAGGGTCAGGTCATGTTGGTAGCACTTCTCCGAGAACTTTTTGTCGGGAAAGGCATCGGTCGCCATCGACTTCTTGATAATGCAAGACTTTAGTGCGCACTCGACCGAATATCCCGCGACATAGTATGCCCCGTCCCACCTCCCGGCCTGGAGCAGAATTTCGGCCTCTTCAATCCGCATGGTGGAGACACGCTGGAAGTCCGCTCGGGTCTTGACGAACGTACTCACAGCAATCTCCCGGCGATCCTACCTACTCCGTTGTCAATGATATCCGAGCCAGGTGCCCAAACCAACCGACATAGGCCGGGCAGACTATGCCCAACGATATCCAAACAACTCCCCTGGTTCGCCCAGTGAGGATCCCGCTACCCGGCCGATTCGTCCGGCGTTTTCGTTTGCACCGCGTCTTGCGTCGCTCTCAAGAGGAACAGATAGAGTACGAACAAGCCAGCGAGGGCGATTTCAAATAAGAGAAGCAGTCCGTTCGTGTCGCGGAGGGTCAGCCACACCCAGAGGCCCGCGACAAGCACGGCGGCCACGGCAGCGCCGCACGTCAGCCGAACGAGAACGTGCCGCTTGACAAAGTGCCCGATGCGTCCGACTGCCCACAAGAAGGACCACTCGCTTGCCAGCCAGAAGCCGAGCGCCACCCACTGTCCGGCACGCAGGACGGAGGAAACCTGTATCCCAGGCCCCACGGAATACGCGGAGCTCGTCACCAGTGCGATGAGGACAGCGACCGCCATACTCGCGCAGGCGATACCCATCCAGACGCGCGCGCCGGTCCTGGGCGGCACACGGTAACAACAGAGCCGGCCGGCGACGAATAGTGCGCCCGACACGCCGATAACCGCGATCGACAAGAAAAAGACGACCCAGGCCGCGGGTGGATAGCCGTCGTCCGTCGCTTCCAGACGTGCCACATTGAACCAGGACATTACTAGAACGACCATCGTCGCTATCGGCTGAGCCAGCGCAACCAGGACGCCCCAACGCTGAAGAACGAGACCTCGCGCCACGGTCGTCCACGCCTGGGCGACCGGTGTCGCCTTCCACTTCGGCGGTTCGGCGTGAGGCACCACGATGGTGGGACGAGCCGGGGCGGCATCGGTGCCGAGTTCCACGGCCACCATCGCCGTCGCATCCGCCGCTTCCGCGACGACGGCCTCCACTTCTGTTTCCTCAACGGCGCTCATTTCGGACTGACAACTGGGGCAGAGTTTCCTCTCGGTCGCGAACCCCTCCAGCACGTTCACGACCATGCCGCAGTTCGGGCAACTCAATGACAACGTCACCGGCTTCACCTCGGTTCGGCAATTATTCCAGTGCTTCCTCCGCGCGGGCGACGAAGCGGTTGATTGCGGCCCGCCCCTGGTGGAGCATGTTGAGGAAGAACAGTTGGATCAGGAACGGACCGCCGAACGAGATACCGATGAGAAGCAAGACCCGTTCGACGGTAGGATTTCTGGTCGAAGCAAGGAACAGGTTCGCGCCCACCATGACGAGGACGATCAACAAAAGCGCGAACCAGAACGTGGCCACGGAGCGCCCGACCACGCGGGCATCCACGGCTGCTCCCATGGCACTGAGCGCCGCACTGAAGACGATCAGGCCGATGAAAGTGAACACGCCGGCGCCGATCAGAAGCACGATGAAGAGAGACGACATGGATGGGAACGCAATTCCGTTAGCGGCCAGGTACACGATGACGAGTGCGCCGATCACGGAGAACAGCGCCAGTGCTTGCAGGATCAGAGCGAACCGCGCCGAGTCGTTGCCGCCGGACCGCTCCGGTAGCCCGGCGAACAGGATCATTCCCACGATGAAGAGCGCCTCGCTCAGCGCCGCGGGGCCGAACAGAACGAGCAGATCGGTCGTTGTCGGCAGCTTCGGTTCCGCACGACTCATCTGGCTTTGACGATTTACCGGGGGGAACATCTCGTCCTCGGGCTGGGCGAATGGCCCCGTCTGCGAGGTCCGCGAAATCTGCGCGAGGGCTAGAGTGCCGACACCGCCGAGAAAACCGAGTAGAATCGTCCCCGCCATCGCGATGAGCACGGCCGCCATCAAATAACCCAGTCCGCGCCGGGGCCGATCGTAGGCCGTCAGATCGCTCGGCGTGTATCGCCGTTCGGAGCGGACCAAGGAGTAATTGTTCGCGGGACGCGGACGCCGGCGTTTCGGCGGCGCCGACGCGGACGGAGGCTCCGGCATCAATAGCGGCTCATCGTTGTCAGGCGCGAGCGGAATCGTATCGAATGCCAGTGGGATCGGCTCCAACGGAGCCTCAGGAGGCTTCGCCGTCAGCGCTTGCAGGGCCGGCCGTTCGGGAGACGGCCGACTTGGCAGCAGGAGGATAACCTGACAACCGGAGCAGGAAATCCGCGGGCCCGCATGGTTATCGGGCACGGCGGTTTTGGCCGCGCACTTCGGGCACTTCAGCGTCAGGGGCAAGGGCGTACTCCTCCGCTACGGTCTTCGCGCACTCGTTAAACATCGTGCCAGAACGATTGGGTCACCTTGTCATCTTCCCCCGCTCGGCGTCGGGCGCTCCCAAGCCGGATCGTAGTCGAGAGAAAAAATCTGCTGGATGCGTTCCGCGCGCCCGCCGCTCGGCTCGAGCAGCGCTCGCACGGCGTCGTCAATCTTCGCCAGGCGCGCGTCTCCTTCGACGCTGCCATCGCCCCGGCCGACACGGTCGAGGAACGCGGCGACGTCCAGTATCTTACTGCGAGCTTCCAGAAAATAGGCGTCGAGCGCCTTGCCGGACGGCAGCGGCGCGACGGAGTGGCTATTTCGCGAGCGATGGTGGTGATTGTTCATGGCGTCGTGACAGTGAAAAGCCGTTTGTGTTCGAGACTGACCAGGTCGTTGAGACTTCCGGAGCGGAAGCCTTCCAGGTCGAGCGTGACGTAGCGGAAGCCGAGTTCTTTCAGCCGGCGCGTCAGGCCGGCGCGAACCGCGGCGTCGGCAAGTCGAGACAGATCGGCGCCCTGCACTTCGACGCGGGCCAGTTCCCCCTCGTGCAAGCGCACGCGGCACTCGCGCATACCGAGAGCGTGCAGGTAGGCTTCAGCGGCTTCGACGCGGGCGGTGCGTTCGCGCGTGACCTCGACTCCCGGAGCGAGGCGGCTCGACAGGCAGGGTGAGGCCGGTTTGTCCCAGGTCGGCAGTTGCCATGCCCGCGCCAGAGCGCGAACGTCGGCCTTCGTGAAACCGGCTTCCTGGAGCGGGTGGCGAACGTTGTGCTCCGCGGCCGCCGTCAGGCCCGGCCGGTAGTCACCCGCGTCGTCGAGATTGGCGCCACTGCAAATGACGGAGACATCCAGTTCCGGAAGCAGAGTCTCGATCCGCGAATACAGCTCGCTCTTGCAGAAATAACAACGGCTGCCATCGTTGCGAACGTACTCGGGATCGCCGAACTCGTCGGTGGCAACGAGGAGATGACGAATGCCGATCTGTTCCGCCAACCGGCGGGCATCGTCGATTTCAGTCCGGGGTACACTGGGGCTGTCGGCAGTCACGGCGATAGCGCGGTCGCCGAGTGCGAGGAAAGCAGCCTTGGCGACGACGGTGCTGTCGATGCCGCCGCTGAAGGCAACGGCTGTGCCGGGCAAAGTGCGCAGCACATCGAGCAGCCGAGCGCGTTTCGCGGCCAATTCGGGATTCAGGGCATCGTCAACGGTCGGCACCATGAGTGACCTTTACGAGAGGGCATACCAATGTTGATGATACAGTCCACGTCGGGCGATCTCAAGCATCAGCTAACGGGAAGAGGATTCCTTCGCCAGCTAATTCATCTCATCCCTTAATTGGCTTGCATTTGCCAGGCCGTTGCGGGACCATTTCGGTAGGGAATTTGGCCGTGCTGTAGATTCAAAACTCGCTCGTCGTTTCACCAACGGAGGCTGTCATGACACGTTCAGCGCATCGCAAGCGGGGCTTCACTCTTTTCGAGGTTCTCGTCGTCCTCGCGATCATCATGATTCTCATCGGCCTGCTGGTGCCCGCGGTCCAGAAGGTACGAGAGGCCGCCGCACGCATGCAGTCCATGAACAACCTGAAGCAGATCGGGCTTTCCGTTCACAACATCGCTTCCGTCTACGATGGCCGACTGCCGCCCTCAACCGGACAATTCCCGGCCGACGGCCCGGACAGCACGATCTTCTTTCACATGCTGCCGTTCGTCGAATACGACAATGTCTACAAGACGTACCTGAAGGAGCCTGCCAAGGTTCCGGACACCTTGACCGTCAAGACCTACTGCGCTCCGAACGACCCCTCGAATCCCGGCGCCGGCTCCGCGCTGACGAGCTACGCCTCAAATTGCCAGGTGTTCGGCCTGGACAACGGCGGCTCGGCCAAACTGCCCGGAACCTTTCTAAAGGGCACCAGCAACACGATCATTTTCATGGAGCGCTACGCCCAGTCCGGACCGAAAACGCCGCACCGCTGGTATGACACGGGCGCCACCCGCACCTACCTCTACCCGCCCGCCAAGGGCGATACGCCCTGGACCAGCATCGTCGATCCCCAGTTCAACCCACGCGAGAAAGCTGCCAAGATCAGCGACGACACGGCACAAAACTTTTCGCCCAACGTTCTGCTCATCGGCATCGGCGACGGCAGCGTCCGCACGGCGAGTACGTCGATCACGACGACGTTCAAAGTCAAGGGCGTCGATCCCGATCCGTCCATCTGGCAGTGGGGCTGCAACGTGCGCGGCAAACTCGCCGATGCACCGGCCCCGCAGGGATGGTAGCGCTTGTCGTCGTATCCTTTCGCGGCCTGCGTCATTCTGTTCCACAGCGTCAAGCTCAAGTCGGCGACGGGGGAGAAGTGGCGAGTCCGTCTTGGCCGAGGACGCGAGGGGCGGTATGATGCCGCCCCAGTCTGTTCCGCGAAGATCGGAGGAAGACGCATGTGTCGTGTAGAGATTGAGCAACTCGATGTGACCGTTCCCGAGTGGGTCACCAACCTGACGACCTTCGAGCGTTGGACGGAATCTGAGGAGTTTCCCGAAGTAGGTCGGATCGACTTCCTTGCCGGGGAGATCTGGATCGACATGAGTCAAGAACAAGTCTGGGAGCATAATCAGGTCAAGGCGGAGTTCTTCGTCACACTCGGGATGTTGGCGAAGACAAGCCGGGAGGGACGGTTTTTCCCTGACGGACTCCGCATCCAGCATCCAGAGGCCGACCTCGCCGTCGTTCCCGATGGGGTCTACATCCTGAATCGGACGTTTCAGACGATGCGCGTCGTGCTGGCCGGAGGAGGAGAAGGCCGGCCGGTGCGCGTCGAAGGTTCACCTGACATGGCGCTCGAAGTCGTCAGCGACAGTTCGGTGCGGAAGGATTACGAGCGCTTGCGGGAACTGTACTGGGAGGCCGGCGTTTCCGAGTACTGGCTCGTCGATGCGCGCGGCGAGTCGCCGTCCTTCGACATCCTGCGGCGCACGGCGAAGGGCTACGTCGCTAGCCGCAAGCAGGACGGCTGGATCAAGTCCGCGGTGTTCGGCAAATCGTTTCGCCTTCTGCAAGAGGCCGACGAGTTGGGCCATCCGACGTTTTCGCTGGAAGTGCGTTAATTCTACGTCTCGAAAGTGGCGATCCATGTCCCCGAATGCCTGCCGCCGATTGGCCTTCGCGAAAGGGGAGTTGCTCCTCATCGTCGCCATCCTGGTCGTCGTCGCAGGAATCGTTGCTCCTGCCGTTCTGAAGGTGCGCGAAGCCGCCGCAAGGATGGGGTCGCAAAACAACCTGAAGCAAATCAGCATCTCAATCTCGTGCATGGCTGATGCAACCAACGGCTTGCTGCCCCCTTCCGTGGGGCAGTTTCGGGCGGATGTCCCAAGCACGGCGCTTTTCTTTCACATTCTTCCCTACGTCGAGTCAGATCCGACGTACTCACGTTACAGACAGAACCCGGACGCAATTCCACTAAACGAGGGAAACTTTAAAGTTTACCGTGCGCCAGGCGACCCAACACTGACGGACGCTCCCTCTCACCTGACTAGCTACGCTTCCAACGCGGCGGTGTTCGGTCTGACCGATGGCGGGACGGTACACATAAAAGTCCTTGCCCGCCGAGGCACGAATAGTCACGTCCTCTTCATGGAGCGTTATGCCGTCGTCGGTCCGGAGCAAACGCGCCATACCTGGAACGGCCGCGGCGACCGAGATAACTACCTCTATCCACCCTCCGAAGCTTTCGACCCGGACAACATGGCCGCACCGCAGTTCGGTCTCGCACCAACTTCGGCTCGCAACGACGCGCCCCATGCATTCATACGCAAGACGTTTCAGGCCGCGATGGCGGACGGCAACGTGCGCACGCTGACGCCGGAAGTGACGCGCACTTTCACCTACGCCGACGGTCAGAGAGCGACTATCTGGGCGTGGGCATGCAGCCTCAACGGTCCGCTCGGTACTACGCCAGCACCAGACGGCTGGTAACTGCATCCATTTGAAATGCCCGCCGCGTGTTTACGTTTCGTGCGGTCTTCTCCGCGCGAAACGTAAACACAATGCAGAAATACGTTTGGGCGCGCCTCCCACGCGCGGTATACTCACTTCCCTGCCCCAACGCCCTCCCGCCGGTTATCCTCCAGCGAAGGAGTCCCTTCATCATGCCGACATGCATTCGACTTGCCATGCCGCTGCTTGCCGCACTTATTATCACTTCTACCGCCGTTCGGGGCGCGGAAACGGCGAAAGCGCCTTCCCCGTTAATCCGCTCCGCCAAGAGCGGCGCCTGGTCGCAGGGAGCGACCTGGGAAGGCGGCAAGGTTCCAGCCACCGGCGATAAGGTCCAGGTGCGCGCCGGCCATGCCATCATCTACGACGTGAAGTCCGAGGTGGTCATCCGCTCTGTCCACCTCGCCGGCACGCTCTCGTTCGCCGGCGACCGCGACACGGTGCTCAACGTTGGCCTCATCAAGATTCAACCCGGCGCCGACAGCAGCGAAGACGGCTTCGACTGCGACGCCCACTCCCCTGAGTTGCAACCCAGCCAGCAGCGGCCGGCGCTCGAAGTCGGCATGGCGAATCGGCCTCTCGACGCGAAACATTCCGCTGTTATCCGGCTGCATTACGTTGAAGGCATGGACAAGCAGACCTGCCCGGCGATTGTCTGCTGCGGCGGGCGGATGGACTTGCACGGCGCCCCGCTGAGCCGCTCCTGGGTCAAGCTCGGCGCCACGGCCAAGAAGGGCGACGCCGAGGTCAAGCTGGCTGAAAACGTCACCGGCTGGCGCGTCGGCGACAAGGTGATCGTCACGGGCACCCTCAACCCCGACTACAGCAAAGGATGGCAGACCGAGGAGCGCACCGTTCGAGAGCTGGCCGACGGCAAGGTAACGCTCGACCAGCCGCTTGAGTTCGACCACCTGGGCACCGGCGACTACCGCGGCGAGGTCGCGAACCTGAGCCGGAATGTCGTCGTCGAATCGGCCGATCCGGCCGGCGTTCGCGGCCACACGATGTACCATCGCAATTCCGCCGGGTCGATCAGTTATGCTGAGTTTCGCCATCTCGGCAAGGAAGGCGTCCTCGGCAAGTACGCCATTCACTACCACCTCGTCGGCGACACGATGCGCGGCAGCTACGTCCTCGGCGCCTCGGTCTGGGACAGCAAGAACCGCTGGGTCACGATTCACGGCACCAACTACCTCGTGGTGCGCGACTGCGTCGGTTACAAGAGTGTAGGCCACGGCTACTTCATGGAGGACGGCACCGAGGTCTACAACGTCCTGGATCACAACCTCGGCGTTCGGGGGATGCGGGGCAAGCGTCTGCCGCAGCAGGTGCTGGGATTCGACGGCAACGAAGGCGCCGCCTTCTGGTGGGCGAACAGTCACAACACGTTCACCAATAACGTCTCTTGCGAAAACGACCGCTACGGCTTCCGCTTCGAGGCGACGCAGGGCAGCTCTCTCAAACTGACGTTCCCGATTCAGCAGGCCGATGGCACCCGCAAACCTGTGGACATCCGCACGCTGCCCTTTATCCGCTTTGATGGCAACGAGTCGCATAGCGAGGGACTGTACGGCATCAATCTCGGCGAGGGCGTCAACCGCGTCGGCCCGGACACCAAGCATCCGTTCGTGGTCCGCAACACCAAGTCCTGGGCGGTCCACTACGCCTTTCGGCCGCAGTCGCCGTCGCTGCTGGTCGAGAACCTGTCTATCTGGCGCGCGGGCTACGGCATCTATCACCCCAATTACGACAACCACGTCTACCGCAACGTCTATATCGGCGAGACGAACACCGAGCCGTTCAATCGCGGCCACGACGACCTCAGCATCCAGTACGGTTCGCTAACCGTGGATGGACTGACGTTCGACGGCATCCGCTCCGGCGACCAGATGCCGTTGATCCAGATCAGCGACGACAATCCCTCCGGCACGGCAGAATCGCACATTCGCAATCTCAAGGTCGTGAACTGGACCGGCTCGAAGAAGCGGGCGGTCGTCAACCTCGGCGGCGGTCCACGGCCGACACCGAAGACGGAGAAGGGCGTACCGATCTTCATTCACGACCAGTTCGGTCCTGACCGAGCGGCAAAAATCGTCAGCACAAAGACGAAGGAGTTGAAGGCGGACGGCCTCGAATATCGGGAAGAATCGCTACTCACCGGCGACGAGTCGCGCGTGGCCGAGGTCAAGGGCGTTGAGTTCCCGAAGCTGCTCGATCCGATCGACGACCTGCCGCCGACGACGGTCATCACACACATCCGCCGCGAAGGGAGCAAGGTGATCGTGCGCGGCACGTCGGCCGATAACGGCGTCATCACGAAGGTGACCGTCAACGGCACCGCGGCAAAAGCGACGGCCCGAAACTTCGCGGAGTGGGAAGTTATTCTTGAGGCGAGCAAGGGCGAACTGAAGGTGACCGCTCATGCCGAGGACGCCGCCGGCAACGTTGAGAAGCGCCCGCATGTGGTCTCTGTTGCGGCAGAGTAAAGGTGAGGCTTTCCCACGGCAAGCCGGGGGCTATTGGGAGGTGCTATGGCTCGTTGGACTTCGATTATCGTGTTCGCCTTCTTCGCGAGTCGAGCCGCCGCGGCCGATCCGCTGCCCGAAAAGCTGGCCGCGTTCTTCCATCCGCCGGCAGAACTTGCGAAAGACCTCGGCACCTACCGCTCGCCGCTGCTCTTCGCCGACGGAACGCCCGTCAAGACCGCGGCCGACTGGGAAAAACGCCGTCAGGAGATCCGTAAGCAGTGGCACGACCTCATGGGGCCGTGGCCGGAACTGATCGCCAAGCCGACAATCGAGAAGCTTGGCAAGGAAAAGGGCGATGGCTTCACGCTGAACCAGGTGCGTGTCCAGGTCGCTCCCGATCGAACGACGGACGGTTACCTCCTCATCCCCGACGGCAAGGGACCGTTCCCCGCCGTGGTCGTCGTCTTCTACGAACCGGAGACGGCCATCGGCAAAGGCAAGAAGACGATGCGCGACTTCGCTTTGCTGCTGGCGAAGCGCGGCTTCGTCACCCTGTCGATCGGCGGCGCGCCTGAAACGTACTACCCGAACAAGGAGAAGTGCCGCCTCCAACCGCTTTCGTACCACGCTTACGAGGCCGCCAATTGCTACAACGCGCTGGCGCACCTCCCGGAAGTGGACCCCGCGCGGATCGGCATCGCCGGTCATTCCTACGGCGGCAAATGGGCGATGTTCGCCTCCTGTCTTTTCGACAAATTCGCGTGCGCCGTCTGGTCCGATCCCGGCATCGTCTTCGACGAGAAGCGCTCCAACGTCAATTACTGGGAGCGCTGGTATCTCGGCTTTGAGCCTGGGATCGAGCGTAAGCCCGGCATCCCCAAGGACGAGAATCCGCGCACCGGGCCGTACAAGAAAATGATCGAGACGGGCCGCGATCTGCACGAACTGCATGCACTGATGGCGCCGCGGCCGTTTCTGGTGTCAGGCGGCTCCGAGGATTTACCGGAACGCTGGAAGTCGCTCAACCACTCAGTCGCCGTGAACGCTCTGCTCGGCTACAAGGATCGCGTGGCCATGACCAACCGCGCGGGCCACGATCCGACCGTCGAGTCGAATGAGCAGATGGCACTGTTCTTTGAGCATATTCTGAAGCCGGCGACGAAGTGAACGGCAGCGGATTGCGGTCCAGTGCGCGAAGCTGGTATGATCCAAGTTCGACCAGCGCTTGGCGAACAGACTTCTGGAGGCGAACGATGCCATCCCCTTTTCCCGGCATGGATCCGTATCTGGAGAGTCCGGCGCTATTTCCGGACCTACACGACACCTTCATTGTTTACCTTCGGGAAGTCCTTAACTCCCAGTTGCCGCCCCCTTATTACACGGGAATCGCCACGCGGGTCTGGGTGGAAACAAGCGAACGACGAATCGTTCCAGACGTAGACATCCTTCGCCCACGTCCGAACGGCAACGGGAATCCCCGGACCGGAGGGGGTTGCGTCGCCGTGGCCGAAGAGGTGGAGGCCGGCGCCATCCAGGTGAGCGTCGAGCGCGAGGAGGTGCGCGAGAAGTTTCTCGAAATCTATGCTCAACCCGGCGGCGAACGCCTGGTGACCACGGTCGAGATTCTCAGTCTCTCAAACAAGACCCCGGGCGCTCATGGGCGCAAGCCGTACATGCTGAAGCAGCGAGAAGTACTCGACAGTCAGGTGCATCTCGTCGAAATCGACCTGCTGCGGGCGGGAGTCCACAGCACGGCCGTCCCGCTCCCTGAATTGCACCGGCGCCTCGCGGCGTTCGATTACCACGTCTGCACGCGCCGCTTCGACCATCCGGACGATTACTTTGTATTTCCGATCCAGCTAGCGGACCGATTGCCTACGATTCCAATCCCGCTCTTGCCGGGCAGTCCCTCGGTCCGAGTCGATCTGCAAGCGGTCCTGGAGCGCTGTTACGATGTCGCTCTATACGGCCGCCGGGCGCGTTATCGTGAGCCGGCCGAGCCGCCGCTCAGGGTCGAGCAAGCCGCCTGGGCCGAGCAACGCTTGCGCGAAAAGGGTCTGCGCGGTTGATCTCATCACCGTTGTGGATCGCCAAAGCGCCCGAGGCGAAACAGGTCGATCGGCAGTGCCGTCTTCCCCGTCTCGACCAGGTCCGAGAGGATTTCGCCCACGACGGATGCGAACTTGAATCCATGTCCAGAGAATCCCGCCGCGACAACGACGTTCGCGTGATCGGGGTGCAAGTCGAGGATGAAGTGCCGATCCGGCGTCAGCGTGTAGATGCACACTGAAGCTCGTCGGAGTGGGCCGTCCGCAGCCGGAAGATGAGCACTCATGAAGCGTCGCACCGGCGCCTCATCGGCGTCCGTCACCGTTCGATCGATGAGATGCGGGCCGGCTCGTTCCGGCGCCCCATAGTGTCGCGCGACCTTGACACCCCGGCTGTCAATAGCCGGAAGTCCGTAGTAGGCGCCAGTGGGCGTCTCGGCGATGAACACTGGAAACAAATCGCGGCGGCACAGGCGGTCGTCGTTCGTCCCGAACCACATCGGCACTTGACGCATTACCGTCAGCGCGCCGCCGTGGCGGGCCAGCAGGTCGCCTGCCCACGGCCCCGCCGTCAGCACCAACTTGCTGGCGAAGTAGCGGCCCTTGGTCGTCACAACCTCGACTCTCTCATCTCTCGCTTCCCAGGACGACACGGTCTCCTCGGCATGAACGGTTGCTCCGAGGCGCTCGGCCTCGCGGACATACGCTTTGACGCATTCTTCGACGTACAGGAACCCCGCCGTCGGCTCGACAACAGCGGCGTATTCCTCGCTGAAATGAAACGCCGGAAACCGTCGCGGCAACTCCTCGGCCGAGAGGTTGTCGATCTGCAAGGCATGCTCCGCGGCGGACCGTCGTACGCCGCGGATCAATTCTCCCTCGGGCGGTCCAATCGTGAGACAGGGACACGCCGTCAGCAAGTGAACGCCCTGACGCTGTTCGAGGTCGTACCAGCGTTGATAGGCCCGACGGACGAGCGGAACGTAGGCCGGGTGTTCGTAGTAGGCCTGACGAATGATGCGCGTGTGGCCGTGCGAGCTGCCCTGGTCGTGGCCTGGAGTGAACTGGTCCAGCCCCAGCACACGCCGCCCGCGCCGGGCCAGCTCGAAGAGTGTCGCCGATCCCATCGCGCCGAGGCCGACCACGATGACGTCGTAAATGTTGCCGTTCATCGTCCACCTGATTCCGTGTCGTGGCGCTCTGAGAAATCGTCCTTGTTGGTGTATAATCGTCGCTGCGTCCCGGTTCAAGGAGGATCAGAGTTGGGATTGCCGGGCACAGATCGGAGATTAAACAATGTCGAGTCTACCGCCACTCAAACCCGGAGACCGACTGGACCGCAAAATCTTTCACGCGCGCTACGAGGCGATGCCGCCCGGAACACGTGCGGAATTGATCGGAGGGATCGTTTTCATGCCTCCCCCATCGAAAACGTCTCACGGACTCCGGCATGGACGTTCGATCCACTGGCTAATCTCCTACCAAGACGCGACGCCGAACACGGAAGCGCTCGATAACACCTCGACGCTCCTTGATGACGAAGCGGAACCTCAGCCCGATGGCTGCCTGTTAATCACTGCTGCGGGGCACGGGCAAACCCGGGAAGAGGACGAGTACATCGTTGGTCCTCCTGAACTCGCCCTGGAGATCGCGGCCAGTTCCGTCGCCATCGACATGCACCTCAAGCGCGCCGACTACGAACGCACCGGCGTTCGCGAATACATCGTCGTGATCCTTCGGCAGCAGCGCGTCGTCTGGTTTGTGAGTCGCGACAGGAAATTCCAGGAGATGCAGCCCGGTCTGGACGGCATCTATCGTTCCGAGGTATTTCCCGGTCTCTGGCTCGATCCGACGGCGTTGTTGAACAATGACGGTGTGCGCGTAACCCAAGTGCTGAACCGGGGGCTTGCGTCCCCTGAACA
This sequence comes from Gemmatales bacterium, assembly GCA_038331535.1. GTDB lineage: Bacteria > Planctomycetota > Planctomycetia > Gemmatales > Gemmataceae > JBBQPD01. The sequence goes on from JBBQPD010000004.1 coordinate 23,972, forward strand.
CGCGGCATTCGTCGCCCGATTGGCCGCGCCGCCTGCGGCACCTTGAAGACAGACAGAACAGACCTCGACGGGAGCCATTCATGGCACGATGGTTGTGCGGACTGCTATCGGCGATCCTGACGCTCGGCTGGGCGAGTGGCGCGGAGGAGAAAACGCTTGCCGACAACGAGCGCCGCGTGAACGAGTTGCTCGGAGCGCTGAAGGCTAAAGACGCCGGCGCGCGAAAGGACGCGGCGAAAGGGCTGGCGGACTTGGGCGTCGAAAGTCGTGCGGCAGCCCCGGCACTCGGCGAAGCATTGCTCGACGACGACCTCGACGTTCGCCGCGAAGCCGCCCGCGCGCTGATCTTCATCGGCCGGCCCGCCGTTTCGGTACTCACTAGTGTCTTGAAGGAGAAGGATCGGAGCGCCCGCAAGCTCGCGGCCCAGGCGCTGGGAGAAATTGGCCCGCCGGCACGAACGGCGCTGCCCCAACTGACGAACCTCGCCAAAAATGGAGGAGATAAGGGAGTTCGCCTGGCGGCGATGTTAGCGATTGGTCAGTTGAGGCCCACGGCTGACGAGGCGCTATCTGTCCTGGTGGAAGCGCTCAAAGAAACCGACGCTGAATTGCGCGGAACAGCGGCGGCCGCGCTTGGCGAGATCGGTCCGCTCGCCAAGGCCGCAGTCCCGGCGCTGACGGTAGCGCTGACCGACGCGAACCAGGATGTACGCAGTTCCGCCGCCTACGCTCTAGGCGGTATCGGCAAAGATGCATCACCAGCGGCCGACGCACTTGCCGAATTGCTGAAGGATAAAGTTGCCGCGGTTCGCCGTTTCGCCGCGTCCGCACTCGGCCGCATCGGTCCGACTGCGGCGAAGGCCGCCGCTCCTGCCCTCGTCGAGGTGTTGAAAGACAAGGACGAAGCGGTCCGGCGCGCTGCAGCCGTAGCGCTAGGCCAGATGGAAGCGGGCGACAAGTCCTCCGTCGAGGCACTCGTCGCGGCGCTGAAGGACAAGGACCAGGACGTGCGCGGTTACGCGGCGCTTGCCCTGGGCCGCATTGGCACACCGGCGTTCGAGTCCTTGACGGAACTTTTGAAGGGTAAAGATTTGACGCTACGGCTGTACGCCTTAACGGCGCTCGGCGAAGCCGGCCCCGCCGCAAAAGCGCTGCTGCCGGCGCTGCTCGCGGAGTTGAAGAACAGCGAAATCGGTATCCGCGCGGCAGCGGCAGAGGCCATCGGCCACATCGGCCCGGACGCCGTCGAGGCGGAAGAGGCGTTGCTCGGTCTTTGCAAGGACGCTGACCCGCGCGTACGGGCGCAAGCGGCCCTGGCGCTCGGCGAGGTGGGCGAGTCGAGCCGGCTTATCATCCCGGCCATGGCGAACCTGTTGAAGGACAAGAACGAATCGGTCCGCGCGGCTGCGGCGGAAGTGCTCGGGGAATTCGGCCCGGACATTCCCACCGTGGCGGTGCCAGCGCTGATCGCGGCACTGCAAGACGAGGATATGGGGGTCCGTCATGGGGTAATACGGGCACTCGGCGGATTTGATGGATTTCACCCCGAAATCGCTAATGCTCTCGGCAAGGTTCTGAAAGACAAGGAGGTGCGTCTCCGCCGAGCTGCTGCCGGTTCGCTTGGCTACCTCGGGCCGCAGGCGC
>JBBQPD010000005.1:0-24964 GCA_038331535.1 Gemmatales bacterium
CGCCGACCCGCTGGAAGTGAAGCGCATCCAGGAAGAAGTGCAAAACTCGTTGCGCGAACTGCGCGCTCAGAAATCGGGTATCGAGCGCGACCTGTTCAAGGTGCGCACCGACGAGGCGACCTTCCTGGCGCGGGCCCAATCGCTCTCCAACGAAAGCGTTCCCGATGAAGCCGTGGAGCAGGCGTTGGCGGGTGACCTGAACACCAAGCCGCTCCTCGAACAGATCAGCAGACTGAAATCCCTTGTCCGCGAGTACGAACTAGCCGGGGCCGATAACGAGCCGACGCCGCGAGTGGCGAAAGGCCAGCTTCGGCAGCTCGAACCGCAGGTCGAGGAACGCCGCACCAAGCTGCGGGCCGAGATGAAGCAGCGCCGGGCCACGCAACTGGCCGCGGAGCTGAAGGCGGTTCAGGAGCAGTTCCTGACGACCAAACCGATCCTTGTCAAGCAAGCCGAAGACCTCGCTCAGCAGATGAAAGAGACGGCCGATAAGGCCGTCAAGCTCAGCACCGCCCCGACCGAGTTGATCACCCTGGAAGGGGAAATCTCTCGCGACAAGAAAATGATCGACGATCTCGGCAGCAAGCTGGCGCGGGAACGAATCGAGCAGGGAGCGCCGCAGCGCATCAACATTCACCAGGAGGCGGACCTCCAGAAGAAGGACAGCAAGAAGCAGCTCATGGCGTCGATCGGCGCGCCGGCCGGCGTCCTCTTCCTCGTATGCATGGGCGTGGCCTGGGCCGACTATCGGCACCGGCGCGTCTACTCCGCGAAGGAAGTGGCCAACGGTTTGGGCATCCGCGTCGTCGGCGCCGTGCCCGCCGTGCGAAATTTCGAGCAGCAGGTCATCGGGGCCAGCGGCCAGCCTGACCTCGAAGGCCAGCCGGTGCTGGAATCGATCGACGCGATCCGCACTCTGCTGCTGTGCGACTCCCGACGCGGCGAATCCCGCGTGGTCCTCGTCACCAGTGCCGTGTCCGGCGAGGGGAAGACGACCGTGGCCAGTCACCTCGCGAGCAGCCTGGCCCGCGCTGGCCGCAAGGCGCTGCTGATCGACGCCGATTTGCGCAATCCCGCGCTTCATCAACTCTTCGAAGTCCCGATGCAGCCCGGTTTCAGCGAAGTGTTGCTCGGCGAAGTCGAGCTGGAAGACGCCGTGCAGGATACGACGCTGCCCGGCCTCGTTGTGATGCCGGCCGGCCAGTGGGACCGCGAAGTGTTGCAGGCGTTGGCCCGCGGCGGCATGGAAGGCATCTTCGAGAAACTGCGCGAAGCGTTCGACTTCATCGTCATCGACTCGCATCCGGTACTGGCGGCCACCGACTCGCTGCTGGTGGCGCAGCAGGCCGATGCGGTCATTCTGGCGGTGCTTAACGGCGTGAGCCAGGGGCCGCGCGTTTACGCAGCGGCTCAGCGGCTGAACGAAGTCGGCGCCCGCGTCCTCGGCGCCGTCCTCAGCGCGGCCGATCCCGCCGACGTCGTTTCGCCGGCGGCGGCGGCCGTCGCGGCTGCGTGACGCCTCGTTCTTCCCGGACGGCCTTCGTGGCCGACCGTGAAGAACGACTTTCTCCTATTCCTATTTGGACACCAGGAGCCTGCCGATGCTTCGAATAATCGCCGCCTGTCTCGCGACCGCGACCATGATCGCTTCGGGGCTGCTGCACGGTTACTGGACGGATCGCTGGCAAGTCCCGATAGAGCCGGCGGTAGCGGCGGCGCTATTGGAAAAGGTATCCACCAGTCTCGGCGACTGGGAAGTCCAGGAAGTCGAAGGCAAGCCCGGCACCGTCGATCCCGCCCTGGCCGGCACCCTGCAACGACAATACGTGAATCGCCGGACCGGTCAGAAGGTCGCGGTCGTCCTGGTGTGCGGTCGGCCCGGACCGGTTTCGATCCACACGCCGGAAGCCTGTTACGGCGCCAGCGGCTACCTGGTCGGCAGCCGAACTCGAACTCCCGCCCCCGGTAGCACGGGAGAGTTCTGGACCGCCGACGCCATTCGCACGACGGCAAACGAAGAGACCAAAGTCCGCATTTTTTGGGCCTGGAGTGCAGGCGAGGGCTGGACGCCGGCCGACGACGCCCGGGTCACGTTCGCCCGCAGACCCGTCCTGCACAAGCTCTATGTGGTGCGCGACCTGAACACGCTGGAAGAGAATAGCAAGTCGGACCCCTGTCTCGAATTCATGCAATTGCTCTTGCCTGAACTGGACCGAGTATTGTTCAATCGCGGTTCGTGAAACGCACCAATCGGCCCGACGACGGAACCGTCGGCCGGACAGCATCCTGTCTCTCTCATTCGCATGGAGGCGATCCTTGGCGACGCAATTCAACCTCCGTCGTATCGAATCCTCGGCCGTTCCCGTCGCAACCCGCCCCCGCCGCGAACGACACGCGCCGCCGCAGGCGCCGCTTCTTTCGGGACGGAACTGGTACCTCCCGGTCAAGTACGGCGCCGATTTCGTGCTGGCCTTGTTGCTGGCGCTTGTCGCCCTCCCTGTTGTTGGCCTTGCCGCCCTTGCCATCCGTTTGACCTCGCAGGGACCGGCGTTCTACTCGCAAGTGCGCGTTGGCCGCGGCGGCAGGATCTTCACGATTTACAAGCTGCGTTCCATGATCCACAACTGCGAATCGCTCACGGGGCCGCGCTGGTCGATGCCGGGCGATCCGCGCATCACTCCCGTCGGCTGGTTTCTGCGCAAGTCGCATCTCGACGAGTTGCCGCAGCTGCTGAACGTGTTGCGCGGCGAGATGAGCCTGATCGGTCCGCGCCCGGAACGACCGGAGTTCGTTCCCGAGCTTGAGGTTGAAGTGCCCGGCTACACGCAGCGCTTGCTGGTGCGGCCGGGCGTCACCGGACTGGCCCAGGTGCAGCTGCCGCCCGACACCGACGTGGACAGTGTCCGCCGGAAGCTGGCCCACGACCTGTTTTACATCGCCAACGTGAGTGCGCTGCTCGACCTGCGCTTGCTGATCTGCACGGCTTTTTACGCACTGGGAGTGCCGTTCTCCCTGCTGAGCCGGGTCCTTGGCATTCCCGCCACCGAGGTCATCGAAGACTCGATGAGCCGCGCGCTCGATAAGCCCGCGCCGCGAGTTCGTCTGGTGGCATGATGGTCAGCCCCTCCCGACGCATTGTTCGGGAGAGCCAGGCCGTTTGAAGCAACGCGGAAGGATCACCATGAGCCAGGCAACCTTGACGTGCGAGCCGCTTTCATCGCCGGTCGTTACCCGGCAGGCGCCTTTCATTTCCATCCTCGTCCCGGTGCGGAACGAGGCAGCGTTTATCCGCGCCACGCTCGAACAACTGTTCAGTCAGCGTTATCCCTCGGACCGCTTCGAAGTTCTCGTTGCCGACGGCGAATCGACCGACGCGACGCGCGAAATCGTTGCCGCGTTGCTGCCCGATCACGCCAACCTTCGGCTGCTCGATAACCCGCGCCGTTTATCGAGCGGCGGCCGCAATGTCGCCCTGGCCGCGGCACGCGGCGACCTGATCTTACTGATCGATGGCCATTGCGAGCTAGATAACCCGCACTATTTGCAGGAACTCGCCGATGCGTTCGAGCGCAGCGGGGCGGATTGCATCGGCCGCCCGCAACCGCTGGACGTGTCCGCGGCCGACGGAGTGCAACGCGCCATCGCCGCCGCCCGCGCCTCGCGCCTCGGCCATCATCCTGCGTCGTTCATCTTCTCCGAGGACGAAGGCTTCGTCCCACCGCAGAGCGTCGCTGTCGCCTACCGACGTAGCGTGTTCACTTCGATAGGTTGCTTCGACGAATCGTTTGACGCCTGTGAAGACGTCGAGTTTAACCAGCGCGTCGCGAAGGCGGGACTGACCTGTTTCTTCACGCCGCGAGTTCGTGTCCGCTATTACCCGCGTTCCAGCCTGACCGGGTTGTTTCGCCAGATGGTGCGTTACGGCCGTGGCCGGGTTCGCCTGCTGCGCAAACATCCGGAGACGTTTTCGCCGCCCGGATTCGTACCCGCCGCGTTCCTTCTCGGCGTCTTGATCGGCCCGCTGTTAGCGCTGGCGTGGCCCCTGCTCTGGTGGGTCTACGGCGGCATACTCGCCTTGTACCTGCTAACGGTACTTGGGGTGAGCGCGGCGATCTCGGTCCGCGCGCGGAGCTTGCGGCTGTTCCCGATATTGCCGGCCGTCTTTGCCTCGGTTCATGTCGGTGCCGGGTGGGGCATTCTCCGCGAGGCGTTCGCGCGGTCGAGTGGTTCGAGCAACGATGTGAATCAACGCCGACTGGCGCGTTCCGAATCGCGAAGCCCGCTAGAACACGAGAAAAAGCATAATCTCCTGAGAATCAGCGCCTTCCCGATTCCCCGTCCGTCACAGCCGCCCGTGGTCGAGAAGCTGACGCTGAACGCACTGACCATTGATGTCGAGGATTATTTTCACGTCTCCGGATTCGACGACTGCGTGTCACGCTCTCAATGGGACAGCTTTGAATCACGCGTCGAAGCCAGCACGCGCCGAATCCTGGACCGGCTCGACGAAGCCGGGGTGAAGGCGACCTTTTTCATCCTGGGCTGGGTCGCCGAGCGACATCCACACCTGGTTCGCGCCATTCACAATGCAGGCCACGAAATCGGCTGCCATAGCTACTGGCATCGGCTGATCTATCAGCAGACGCCGCAGGAATTTCGCGCTGACCTGCGTCGCGGCCGTGACGTGCTGGAGGACATCATCGGCCTACCAGTGCAAGCGTATCGCGCTCCGAGTTTCTCCGTCACGCGCGACAGTCTGTGGGCACTGGATGTGCTGATCGAGGAAGGCTTCCGGTTCGATTCCAGCATCTATCCGACGCATCACGATCGTTACGGCATCGCGGGCACTCCGCTCGGGCCGCATCGCATCGACCGGCCGGCGGGAATCCTGTGGGAGTTGCCGCCGCCGATATGGAAGGTTCTCGGCTACCCGCTTCCTGTTGGCGGCGGCGGCTATTTTCGGCTCTATCCCTACGCTCTGACGCAGTGCGGATTGAGGTCGATCAATGCGGCGGGCCGGCCCTTCGCCTGCTACCTCCACCCGTGGGAGCTGGACCCCGAGCAACCGCGCCTCAATCCCGGTTGGTCGCGAGCATTCCGCCACTACGTCAACCTGCACCGGACGGAGAGCCGGCTCATACGCTTGTTACGCGATTTCGCTTTTGGCACATTGAGCGACGCGCTGGCACCGTACCTCGAACCTGAATCAGTACGCGCAGCGGCCTGAATCACATGATCCTGCACCACGGTGACCTCATGACAATGACCCACGCGATCGACCAACGGCCCGCCCGCCTGAGTGCCGGATCGCGCCCGCTGAACGTCGTCATGGTGGATGAAGAATTGCCGTATCCGCCGACTTCGGGCAAACGTCTCCGCACGCTCAACCTGACGATGCGGCTCGCAGCGCGCCATCGAATCACGTACATCTGCCATCGAAATAGCGATCCGGACGAAGCCCGACGCGCCGCCGCCTTCTTCGTCGAGAATGGCGTCACTCCCGTCGTCGTCGATCGGCCCGTTCCGCCTCGTTCCGGACCGCGTTTCTACGCTCGGCTTACGGCCAATCTGTTTTCTTCGCTGCCCTATTCCGTCGTCACGCATACCAGCGCGGAATTGCGACTAGCGGTGTGCCAGCACGCCGCGACACAGCCGGTCGATCTGTGGCACTGCGAGTGGACGCCGTATGCCGAGGTGTTGCGTGGTGCTGTCGCGGGGCCGCGAATCGTCGTGGCTCACAACGTCGAGTCCATCATCTGGCAACGTTACTACGAGACCGAGACCAACCCACTGAAGCGCTGGTACATCGGCCGGCAGTGGCAAAAGTTCGAGCGCTTTGAACGGCGCGTGCTCAGCGAAGTAACGCGGACCGTGGCGGTTAGCGACGTGGATGCGGATCGGCTGCGCGACGACTTCGGAATTTCACGAGTCGATGTGGTCGAGAACGGCGTCGATACCGCCTATTTCCGTCCCACGGCGAGTCGTCGTGATCCGGGTCGGCTGCTCTTCCTGGGCAGCCTCGACTGGCGGCCGAACCTCGACGGCGTCGCCGTGCTGCTCGATCGTATCTTCCCCGCTGTGCGCGCCGCCGAACCGTCAGCCTCTCTGTGCCTCGTCGGCCGCAACCCGCCAGACTGGCTCCGCCACCGCGTCGCCGCCGAGCCTGGTGTGGAACTACACGCGACTGTTCCCGACGTGCGGCCCTACCTCGCGAGCTGCGGCCTGATGGTCGTGCCGCTGCGGATCGGCGGCGGCTCGCGGTTGAAGATCCTCGAATCCCTCGCCAGCGGCGTCCCGGTCGTCTCGACGCGCATCGGCGCCGAAGGCCTGTGTCTGGAGCCAGACCGCCACCTGAGCGTCGTCGAGGAAATGGACGACATGGTCCCGGCGATTCTCGCCTGCATCCGGGACCATCCGGCGCGCATGCGCCAGGCGGAGGCGGGGCGGGAGCAAGTTCTCCGCCAGTACGACTGGGATAGTCTCGCTGAGAAAATGGAGCGCGTCTGGCAAGAATGCGCAAGCGCCGGTGTCCGCCAGGGCAGGCGCGCGGCATGAGTCGAGTCGAGCGCGGTTACACGGAGGTAGCCAGTACCATGAAGATCGTTCATCTGACGGCTTCGACGTTTCACGGAGGACCCGAGCGGCAAATGCTCGGCCTTGCCGGAAATTTGCCGAAAGGCTACGAGACGCAATTCCTGTCGTTTTCGGAGGGCGGACGCTGCAAGGCGTTCCTCAGCGCCGCCCGGCAAGCCGGGTTCGACGCGCTCGCCCTGGAGAAGGACACTCCACGCTTTGGGGCGGCGACGCGCGAGATTTCCGAGCAATTGCGAGCCTTTCAGGCCGACGTATTGCTCTGCCACGGCTACAAGGCGGACCTGCTGGGGAGACGGGCCGCTCGACGCGCAGGGGTGCCCGTCGTCGCCGTGTCGCGCGGCTGGACCGGCGAGTGTTTTCGCGTTCGCCTCTACGAGCGGATCGACCGTTTCTGCCTGCGCTGGATGGACCGCGTGGTCGGAGTCTCGGAGGCCCAGGCTGAGAAAGTCCGCAAAGCTGGCGTGCGACCCGACCTGGTTCGGGTGATCCACAACGCCGTCGATCCGGACCGGTTTTCCGCGCCCGATCCGCGCTACCGCGGCAAGTTGCTGAAGTACTTCCGCGGTCCGAAAACGCGCATCATCGGCGCGGCCGGCCGGCTCAGTCCGGAAAAGGGTTTCTCCGTGCTGGTCAAGGCGGCCGAACGGGTCGTGCGCGAAGACCCCTCGGTCGGCTTCATCCTGTTCGGCGAGGGGGCCGGCCGGGCCGCGCTGCTCGAACAGATCAAGGAAGCGGGTCTGGCCGGCTCTTTCATCGTGGTTGGCTTCCGACGCGACCTCGATCGCTTCATCCCGTTCTTCGACATTTTGGCCCTGCCCTCCTTCACCGAGGGTTTGCCGAACGTCGTACTCGAAGCCTGCGCTGCCAACGTGCCAGTCGTGGCGACAAAGGTCGGCGGAACCCCGGAAGTCGTCGAGGACGGAGTAAACGGTCTCCTCGTTCCGCCCGGTGACGCCGACGCGCTAGCCGGCCGACTGCTCGAGCTCGTCGCTTCGGAAGAGCGGATGCGCGACATGGGCCTCTCGGGACGGCAGCGGGTGGTGGAGCAGTTCTCATTCGCGGCCCAGGCCGACCGTTATTGTGACCTGTTCGACGAACTGTGCGGCCAGTCGAGTCCGTCGACGGACGAGCCGGAGGCGGACTACGAAATCCCGCCGGAGTACGGCGATCCTGTAGGCGCAACTCTGGAAGCCGCGCCGCACTCGTCGGGTCAGGCTGACGACAATCCGCCGGATTCCAGCAACGTTCATGATGCGACGACCGATCTCGTGATGGCGGGGGAAGCATGTCAGTCGTGACGCAGGCAGAGACGTTTGGAAGCGTGAGGTCGAACGCCTCCGGCGCTGCGCCTGTTTCGCGCCCATTGCGTATCTGTTTTATCATCGATGAGTTGGCCCGCGCCGGGACCGAGAGCCAATTGCTTGCGTTGATTCGGCACCTCGACCGGCGCCGCTTCGCCCCGCACCTGTGTCTGTTACGCGGCGGCAATCCGACCTCACGCGCGTTAGAGCCGGACGATTGCCCGGTGATCCGCCTCGACGTCGGGGCGCTGTGTCGTCCCGCGACGCTCATGAAACTGTGGCGCTTTTCAGGCTGGCTGCGGCACGAGCGGATCGACGTGCTCCAGGCCTACTTTCCCGACAGCAGTTATTTCGGCCTGACGGCCGCGCGACTGGCCGGCGTCCCGCATCGCCTAAGGACGCGCAACAACATCGGCCACTGGCTGACGCCCTTGCACCGCCGGCTCGGGCGCGTCCTCAATCGCTTGGCAACGGCGACGCTCACCAATTGCCATGCCGCCCGCACCGCCCTGATCGACTCCGAGGCGCCGGACCCAAATTCCGTCTTTGTGCTGGAGAACGGCGTCGATTTGGAGCGCTTCCTCGACGTGCCGTCGCTGTCGCCGATCGCGCCCGCGACTCCGCGCGTGGGCGCCGTCGCCAATTTGCGGCAGGTGAAGGGAATCGACGTTTTGCTGCGTGCAGCGGCGAAGCTGACGGTGTCACATCGCAGCGCTCACTATTGTGTCGCGGGGAATGGAGAGGCCCGTACAGCACTCGAACAAGAGGCCGCCGACCTCGGCTTGACCGGCCAGGTAGAGCTACCTGGTGCGATCAAGGACATTCCGGCGTTCTTGAGTTGCCTTGACGTGGCCGTTCTGCCGTCGCGAGCGGAGGGGATGTCGAACGCCATCCTGGAGTACATGGCGGCGGGCCGACCCATCGTCGCGACTGCGGTCGGCGCGACGCCGGAACTGATTGAGGACGGCAAGCACGGTCTCCTCGTTCCGCCCGGAGATGATACTGCTTTAGCGAGAGCGATTGGCCGTCTGCTCGACGACCGTCCACTCGCCATTCGTCTGGGAACGGCGGCCCGTCGTCGAGCCGCCGAGTGCTACAGCCGGTCGGCGATGGTGCGGCGTTTCGAGGAGTTTTACCGCTCGCTGGGCGGGTAGTGTCGCCGCTTGCGGCTTGGCGGTCCGGCACTGCGAAGCCGCAAGCGGCAAAGCAAGCGTCCGTAATTCGGCATCGAGGAGTTGCACCATGTCCGTCCTCAGCGCACCCTGCACGGGCGAAGCGAATCGCACGTTTCGGCTTCGACAGGTTCTCGACGGGTTGCGATCCGTCTCACCGACCGAGGCGGTATTGGGCCTGGCCGGGATCGTCGTCCTTCTCTGCTACGCCGTCGTGGCCATCGCGCACTGGAACGATCGCTTTCAGATCAATTTCGTCTCTGGCGTGTGCATTACCCTGGCCCAGCGCTTGAACGACGGTGTTTTCTACCCCAACCTCTTCGACGGCGAACACTACGCCGGTACGCGCTACATGCCGTTGTCGTTCGTCGTTCACGCGGGGTTGGCGCGGCTGACCGGCGAGTATCTCGTCTCCGGCAAGTTGATCGCTTACGACCTGTCGCTTATCCTCTTCGTCGAAATGTTCATCATCCTTCGCGGCCTGGGTTGCGGCCGCGGATCGTCCGTTGCACTGATTAGCCTCGTCCTGCTAACTCCAGCGGGGTTCCTGGCGTGTACGACAATCCGCGGCGACCTCCTGGCCGTTGTGCTGCAACTCGGTGCCTTGATAATCGTCGGCAAGAGCGGGAGCAAACGCGGTGTCGTCTGTGCGGGAATCGTCTGCGCGCTGGCGATGCTGTGTAAAGTCACCGCCGTTTGGGCCGGTCTCGCCATCGCCTGTTCATTTCTTCCGTCGGGACGTCGGCGCACCGGTGTTGTGTTCGCGGCTTCGTGGCTCATTTCTCTGAGCGTCGCGTTGTTGCTCAGTAACGCGCTTTCGGCCGGGAGAATGGCCGAGAATTTCGCCGTCTTCTCACTCCCTGGCGCCGACAATCACCGCCTGTTTCAGGCGCCGTTCTTCTTCCTGGCCAAGGTGGCGAACGGCGGCCTTGCCCTCGGATTGCTAGTGCCTGTTGCCTTGATCGGCAGCGCCTTTGCGATCCGGCAGCGCCGGTTGACGACCTATCATTTCGCCCTGTTCTTCTGCGTTCCCGCGCTCGTGGTGCTGTGTGCCGATCCCGGCGTGGACTACAACCACCTCCTCGACCTTGTCGTGTTCAGCGTTCTCGTCGCCGGTCACTTTTGGAGCGCGCTGCCGGCCGAAGAAAGGGGACTATCCGGGCCGCGAGTCTCCTTCGCGGTCGCACTCGGCTGGGTGCTGCTGGCCGGCACGTTCAGCAGTTTGGAACCGCGTCTGCGGGAAGTGGGGTATTCGCCGCGCGGCGACAGGACGCGCTACACCGCGATTCCGCTTGCCGATCAAATCGCGGCGGGCGACAGACTTTTGACGGAACACCCCTGGATCGAGGTTTCGCGCGGTCAAACGCCCGTTGTGCTCGATCCTTTCTGTGTGGCCCGCATGGCCCGTGCGCGGCCCGAATTGACAGCGCCGCTGGAGAAGAAGATCCGCGACGGTTCGTTCGACAAGATCGTCCTGCTGAACCGGCTGGACGACGACGCCGAGAACCATTGGAAGGTCAATTTCGGTCCATCGATCGTTCGCGCGATGGAAACCCGTTATCGGCTCGCGGGCAAGTTCGAGGAATTCTTCGTGTACGTCCCAAAGCAGTGAGCACCCGACTTGAAGGAGCAACAATGTCCGCATTCGGAACGTACTTGAAGAACGCTGTGCCCGATCGGCTCCATTCGAGTCCGACGGTGCAAACGCTGGCGGCCCAGGCGATGTGGTTGCGGGCGCGTCTCGAGCGCCGCAATCCGACGCGCCGCCTCGCCCTTCTCGCCCGTGCGGCCCATATCTCCCCGCCGAATGGCGGGTTGAATCGCCGCCTGTGTGCCGCCGTACGCGCGGAACTGGACGGCTTCGATCCCGCCACTCTGGAGTGGAACCTGGCCGGCGGCATCAACGCTTCGACGGACTTGCCCAAGGCGATCATTCTCAAAGCGCCGGTCTCGGACCAGGAAAAAGGCCTGCTTCACGTCGCGTTTGAAGACCAATGGCTTCGGCTGCTTCGTAGCCCGCAGGCGGGAGCGATCGCCCGCCGTTACGATCTGCTCCTCGGTCCCTCGTGGTCTCCGCCGCCGGACCTGCCGCTGCTTCTCGCCGCGAAATTGTGGCAGGGCCGGGTCTTCACGCTGCTCAGCAATCTTGAAGACGCGGGAATCATGAGGGCCGTCTCCGATCGGCTCATCCCTGTTCCGCTACTCGCTTCGAGCTGGGTCAACCCGGCTGGCTATGACGACTTCCTCGGCCGGCCAAAGGTCTACGATCTCGTCATGCTGGCGAATTTCGCCCGTTTCAAGCGGCACTGGCTGTTCTTCCATGTGCTGAAGTCGCTGCCGAAAAACTATCGCGTCCTTCTTCTCGGCGTGCCCATGGGCAACCGCGACGAAAATGCCCTCCGCGCTGAGGCGCAGTCCTTCGGCGTCGAGGATCGATTCGACCTAATCGTCCGGCCGACGCGAAGGCAGCTCGTCGAGGGTCTTTGTCGCGCGAAGGCCAGCCTGATCTTTTCGCGGCGCGAAGGATCGTGCATCGCCGTCGCCGAGTCGCTGTTCGCCGACACTCCCGTCGGCCTGTTTCGCGATGCCCGCGTCGGCTCGAAGGCGTTCATCAACGACTGGACCGGCCGCTTGTTGGATCGGCGCGGATTGTCGAAGCAGATCGTGCGCCTGGTCGAGGAGTCCGGCCGTTTCCGCGCGCGATCCTGGGCGCTGGAACATATCTCCTGTCAACGCAGTCAGGAAGTCCTCAACGACACGCTGCGCGACGAGGCGCGGCGCGAAGGCCGGCCCTGGACCCAAGACGTGGTTGCCATGCAGAACGACCTCGTACCTTCCTATCTCGACGCGGAAACGACTGACGCGATGCGCGACTGCAACGAGGATTTCACCCGGCGCTATGGCATCCGCATCGGCCGGCAGGATCACGCGCCGGTTCCGCGACCTGTTCTGAGCCACTCGTGAGCAATGCCTCCCCTGGAGACGATTCGAGCCTGCCTACGCTCAGCCGGCGCGGGAAAGACGCCTTGATTTATTCCGCCAAACGGGCGACAACTGGGCAATCTCACGCCGAAAGGCGGAAGTAGTATTAGCGGACAACCTCTCGTCGAGCCGGCTGTCATGCCGGCGAAGACGGCAATCTTCTCGGCAAGGAGGCCGTGAAGCGAGGGTTTGTCCGGTCGCCCTTCATGAGACCGCAGCATGGATGCTCCGCACGACGTATACACCGACGTACCCGGTTTGGCGGGCCGTTTCTGGGGCGACCACACGACCTTCGTCGGACCGGACGCTCCCCCCCTTTGGCTCAAACGCCTGCTCGGCGAGCGCTGGGCTTACAACCTCGTCCGCGTCCTCGCCGCCTGCCGGCTGTTCGCCGGACGGCGCCGATCGACGGGTGTGGTCACGGACGGCGGCGCAAGCGGCATGCTCTTCGCCTGGCTACAGGCGCTCTGTCCCTGGGGGCGGAAGCCGCACATTCTAATCGATTGCAATTGGCAGATTCCGGCCGGCCGTTTCGCAGCGTGGTTCCGGCGGCTGCGCGTGCGCTGCGCGGCCCGCTCCGTGCATCGCTTCGTCGTCTGGGCCAGTCACGAAGTCGACGACTACGCGCAGGCGTTCGGCGTCGCCCGCGAGAAGTTCGAGTACGTTCCCTTCCATACCACTGCCCACAACTACCACTACGAGGAGCGCGACGAGGGCTACCTGTTCGCGGGCGGCAACTACGACCGCGATTATCGCACCCTGGTCGAAGCGGTCCGTCCTCTCGACGCGCCAGTGTGGATCGCGACGACGCGCGGCGAGCAACTACTCGATGGAGTGGAGGTGCCGAAACACGTCCGCGTCGAGGGGACGACTCACGAGGGTTTCCGCCAGGCGATGGCGGCCGCACGCCTGGTCATCATTCCGATGCAGAATGGCCTGCTGCATTCCGGCGGACAGCAAACCTGCCTCAACGCCATGCTCATGGGCAAGCCGACCATTGCCGTCGGTCGCAAGTGGGCCGTCGATTTCATCGAAGATGGAGTGAACGGTCTGATTGTGGATTACGTAGATGCGCACGGTCTGCGTCGCGCCGTGTCGTGGGCGCTCGCTCATCCAGAAGAAGCCCGGCGCATGGCGGAGCGCGGCCGAGCACGCGCCGCTCAGTTCACCACCGAGAAGACCATGCGTGCCGTCTACGATCTCGTCAAGCGAGCCGCCCAAACGTCCCCCATGCCGGAGGAGTCGCGCCATGTTGCAGCGCCTGGCCCTGCCGTCTGAGCCGGCCGTCGCCGCGCCGGCTCAGACGCCGCGGAACACGACTGCGCAAGTCCTCGTCCTGGCGCGCTGGCCGCTGGGCGGCATCCGCACGCACTTGCAATACAACTTCCCGGCGCTATGCTCAGCCGGCTACCGCTGCACGTTCGTCGGGCCGGATGACGGCACACTCGATACGCTTCGTGAAAACCTGGAAACGATCGGCGAAGCAGAGTATGTCGCGGTCCCATTGCGCGGCCGCCGTTGCCGGCTCTGGAAAACGACCCGGCGCTTGATCCACACAGGCCAGTTCGACCTGATTCATTCGCATGGATTGACAGCCGCCTGTCACGGCGAGATTGCGCGTCTCGGCCTCGACATCCCCCATGTCGTCACCATGCACGAACCGCTCCGGCAGGGGCAATTTCCTGGCTTATTCGGCCGCTTGAAGCGCTGGGCGATGGGCCGGCTACTGCGGCGCGCCGACGCCCTCGTCGCTGTCAGTGAGGACGCACGCGATAATTTGCTCGAATCTCTTCCGGCACTGCGGAGGCAGGAGGTCAGGGTTCGGACGATTTGCAATGGCATCATGACCGAGCGCTATGCCGCGCCGATTCGACCCGTTCATGAACTGCGTCGAAGTCTGGGCCTCAGCACCGAAGTCCCGCTGATCGGCTTTTTGGGCCGCTTCATGCCCGAAAAGGGTTTCCCGTTGCTGCTCGAAGCATTGGAGCGACTCGCGGCCGAACCGGACAGTACCGCGTTTCACGTCGTCGCCTTCGGGTCGGGCGATTATCAACGCGAATACGCGCACCGAATCGCGGCCTGCCGACTGACGGGGCGGGTGACGTTGTGCGATTTCGTGCCGGACGTGGCTCCCGTCTTGAGGCAGCTTGATCTCGTCGTCGTGCCCTCGCTCTGGGAGGCGTCGTCTCTCGTGTCGATGGAGGCGATGAGTGCCGGAGTGCCGGTGCTCGGCTCCGACTGCCCCGGTCTACGCGAGGTACTGCGGGGCACTCCTTCGCGCTCTTTCCGCAGCGGCGACGCCGATGCCTTGCGCCACGCGCTTCGTGGAGCACTGGAATCGCCCTGGACGGCGGCGGCGCGCTCGTTCGCCCCGGCGGCAAGGCAGCGCTTCGACGTCGGCGCGTCGTCGCGCTTGTTGCTTAACGTTTATGACCAACTGGTCGGCCGCAGCGGCCTTTTCACGGAACGGTAACCGCGCTCTACTTCCTCGTATATTCGGACGGTGACAGCGATGATATGGCTCCTCGGCTTCTACATGTGGCTGTTCGTCCATCGGCCCTTCGAGTACTATCCCGCCCTCGGCGCGCTCCGGGTCGAGCGGATTTACATGATCTTTGTGCTGCTATGCTGGATGGTCATTCCCAATAAAGGATGGCCGTTCAATCGCATGCACATCGCCGTTGTGCTTTACGCAACCGCCCTGCTCATTTCCTGGCAAGTCAGTCCGCTCGTCTGGGATCCCATTTGTACGGTGGTGGTCGAAGACGTCGCCAAGATTGCAGTCTTCTTTTTCCTCGTGGTCACCTGCGTACGCGATGAAAAAGACCTGAAAAAGTTGATCCTGTTCTTCATCGGCGCCGTCGGGCTGTACATGAGCCATTCGCTGCTCGAGTACATGAACGGGCGCTACGAGTGGCGCATGGGCATCAGCCGCATGATGGGCGTGGACATCACGAACGGCAACCCGAATGCCTTCGCCGCCACGCTTGTGTTCGCCCTTCCCCTAACACTGCCGCTGTGGGCTTCACGGCCGTCGAAACTCGTGCGCCTGGCTCTCACCGGGTACACGGCGGGATCGGTTACGTGCATTCTTCTGACGGGATCGCGAGCCGCCTTTGTCGGGCTCGTCGCCTTCGGCTTGCTGTATTTGTTTGGGTCCAAACGCCGGAAAGCGGGCATTCTGTTCGTCGCCGGCGCCGCCTGCGTGGCCGCACTGGCACTGCCGGGCGAGCTTCAAAATCGATTCCTGACCCTGATCGACCCGAGTTACGGACCGGCTAACGCCGAAGGTTCCGCCCAGGGGCGTCTGGACGGACTCATGCACGGTCTGCGCCTCTTCGAGAGAAGCCCGCTGACCGGCACCGGCCTTAGTTCGTTCCCCCTCCTCACCGGCCGCGAAGGCGAGACGCACAACCTCTACGGCCAGATTTTGTCGGAGATGGGGCTGATCGGCGCCGGGGCGTTCCTCACGATGATGTTCGCCTTCTGGGCCAACGCCCGCGAGGTACGACGCTTCTACCGCGCGCACCCGGAAGTCACGCCGGACTTCTTGTATCACCTGTCGCGCTCCCTGAGCATGGCGGTACTGCTGATCCTGTTAATGGGCTGGTCTGGCCACATTATGTTCCGGTATAACTGGCTCTGGTTCGGAGCCTTCCAGGTCGTCACGCTACACTGTGTGCGCCGAAAAGCCGCCGCCCTCGGCTGTCAGGCGCGGGCAGTCGCACGTCGGCCTTACCTCGCCATTCCGCGGCGGATAGCACTCGCCGGCGGCATGGGCAGTTGAAAACGCTCACCAGGGATCGACACAACCGGCATGGAGGCTGGCTAACCGCGTGATGAACAACCAGTCGTTTTTGAAACACGCCCTGGTCTACGGGACTGCGAGCCTGCTCACGTCGGCCGGCAATTTCTTGCTGATCCCGCTCTTCACGCGCTACCTCGACATGGATCGGTACGGCGCGCTCGAGACGCTTGGGCGGACCGCCGAATGCGCCGGCCTTCTCATGATGGTGGGCGGCTTCCGGCAAGGATTGATGACCCTCCATCAGCAGAAAGATTCAGACGGAGAACGTCGGCGCACCGTGGGTGCCGCCTTCTTCCTCATGTTCTGTTCCTCTGTTCTCGTCGGGGGGCTGATGTACGTCCTGGCTCCTGCCGTGGGCGGATGGCTGAAGGAAGACCCGCAGCTACTGGCCCTGGCGGTACTCGCCATCGTGCTGGAACCGTTTCATCTGTTGCCCCTCGCCCTGATGCAGGCCCGCCTCGAATCGACCCTGTTCGTTTTCCTCACTGTCGGCCAATTCCTGACCCGCCTGGCGCTCAGCGTCGTCTTCGTGGGCTGGTTCGGCTGGGGAATTGCCGGGGTGCTGGGGGCGACGGCCCTGAACGGTGCTCTGTTCGCGACGCTCTTAATCTCGCGCGAGCTGTGGCGGGGAGTGGCCTGGCCGGATTGGCATCGTGTCCGCGGCCTGCTCCGTTTCGCCCTGCCGTTTCTGCCCGCGAGTCTCTGCTTCTTCGTCCTGCAACATGGCGACCGCTTCTTCCTCCAGCAGATTCATGGGAACGAGGAAGTCGCCAGCTACTGTCTCGGCTACAAGTTGGCGCAGGCGGTCGGTGCGTTCAGTATCGCACCCCTGTACATGGTTTGGAGCTCGCAGTTGTATGCCGCGGCGCGTTCGCCCGACGCACCGGTGATTTTCGGACGGGCGTTCACCCGTATCCTGGCGACGTTCCTGTTCGTCGGGCTAGGCGTTTCCATCTTTGAGAGTGAGGCCATCCGCTTGCTCGGCGGCAAAGCTTACGGTGCGGCCGTCCCTGTCGTCGCCCCGGTGCTGCTGGCCACCTTTTTCCTGTCGGCCTCCTCTCTGATGGACGCGGCGTTCTACGTCTGCCATCGAACGAAGTTGAAGCTGGCGATCACCATCGCGGCGACGGCACTCATGGCGACGCTGTACGCGCTGTGGATTCCCGCTTACGGCGACATGGGGGCGGCGCTGGCGACGCTCGCTGGCTTCGCGTTTCTCGCGCTGTGTACCTGGAAAGCCACTCAGCGTTTTTTCCCGGTTCACTATGAATGGCGCCGCCTCGCCGGTTTGTCCCTCATCACCGTAGTGTTCTGGCTGCTGTCGCGGCCGCTGCCGGCAACGCTATGGCTGCTGCCGCTCAAGGCGTCGCTCTGGCTGGCGTGGCCCGTCGTCCTCTGGCACCTGGGGTTCGTTTCCGACGACGAGAAGAAATACCTGTTGAAGTTCTTGCGCCGACCGTTCGGAGACACCAGCGCGGCGCCGGGAGAATTAGCAGCGACGGGAGTGGCCAGTTAATCCGAAAGAGCGAACGAATCGAGCATACACCGGGAGAAGCACGAATGGACGCGGGCTACCAGGGCGGGATGTTGCGGCGCGACGCGGCGGAAGCCTTTGCCGCCGATGCCAGTTGGCACTGTCCAGCGGGTGACAATGAACTGTCACTCGACGCGCGCGGGAGTTGCGCCCGCCTGTTCGCCTGGGATTCTCTGGCCCTGCTGATTCGCGGATATGTGCGGCCGCGCGGCGACACGAGGCCGCTCAACCTTGAAGCTGTCGCGCAAGAATTGCGTTGCCAGTACCTGGAAAACAACGACCTGGCCGTCGATGGTCTGGAAGGCAGCTTCACGCTCACCCTGTTCGATGGACAGGCCGGGCGCGTGGTCTTGTACCGCAACCTGGTCGGCGCGGGGTTCACCTATTACCATGCCGGGCGCGACGGCTTCCGGTTCGGCTCGAATCTCGCCGAGTTGGTCGAAACCTCCGGCGTCACCCCGCGCGAGAACCTGCTGGCATTGCCCGCCTTCTTCCTCTACCGCTTCGTTCCTGGACCGGAGACCCTCTTCGATGGTTTCTTCCGCGTCCTGCCGGGCGAGCAGGTGACGTGGGACGGCCGAGCGGTCGCCCGCCGGCAGCGGCATACCTTCGCGGATCTTCTGGGAAATCGCAGTCCCGCAGACTCCCTCGAAGCGGTAGAAGAGACCACGGCGCGCGTCCTCACCGATTGTGCCGCGCACCGGCCTGACACTGCCAACCTCCTCTCCGGCGGGGTCGATAGCTCGTACTTGCAGGCCGTCTGGAATCGTGTCGCGCGACAAAGTCGGCCGCGGAGTTTCTCCCTCAGTGTCAATCACCCGCGCTCACTGCCTGACACCGAATACGCGCTGACGGCCGCCGAGACACTGCGTACCAACCACAGGCTCGTTCCAGCAGATGGCCCTTACGAAGATCACCTGCTCGATCTCCTCGAAGCGACGGGCGAGCCTCCGAATCACGTTCAGAGCGCCTACTTCGGCCATCTGGCGCGGACCATGAAGGCGAGCGGCGTGACGACGGGACTGTGCGGCGAGGGGGCGGACAGCCTCTTCGGGCTTGGTCTCGCTAATCAGGTACACAACGCTCGCGTCGCACGGATGCTGTTGCCGCTGGGCATCTTGAGGCGCTCGGCCGCGTCGGTCGGCGGATTACTCAACCTCGACCGCGTGGCGGCCACTTGCCGCCTGGCGGATCGCATCAACGATTTCTCTGATCTCGAACACCCCGTCAATCGCGTTGCCGCGTTTGCGGACTGGCCCGCCGTGGAATCTTGTTTCGGCAGGGCCGGCATCGTCGAGGCAGCGGCAGGCCGACAGTCCCTGCTCGACCGACTCGGCGTCGGAGACGATCCGCTCGACCGCATGCACGCCGCCGGCTATCTCGGCGAGGCGGCCGACAGCGCTTCGTTGTGGACGACGCTGTTCAATGCCGCCGGCGCGGACCTGCAATGCCCATTCCTCGATTCGCGGATGCTATCGCTGGCACTCAATCTGCCGCGCAGCGTCCGCTACCGCTTCCGCCGGCCGAAAGATTTGCTCAAGCGGGCACTGGCTCGGCACGTCGGCGACGAGATGGCTCAACGGCCGAAACTCGGCTTCGGGCAACCGGTGTTCGAGTGGCTGGCGCCCGGCGGACAGTTGCGTCACTTGACCGCGAACCTGGGGCGGCACGAATTCGTCGATCCGGCCGCACTGGCCCGGTCGCTACGCCAGCCGAATTGGTTTCTATATAGTCTTCTGTGCTATGATCTGTGGCACCGCATGTTCATCGAGCGGTCTCTCGATCGCTCGACAGACGACCGTGCTGTCCGAGTCAGCGCCCGAAGATAAGTCCGTCTCGCCATCGTACTCACCTTGTGGCCGAAGACGACCGAGCAGGAACCGTCAGGGAGGACGGGACCGATGCCGCTGTACCAGAAGATCGTTCGCCACCTGTGCCTGCCGCTCTCGCTGTGGCGGTCCGGCGAGGTCGCGCAACTGCGCTACCTGAAAGAATTCGAGCGCACCCAATATCTCCCGGAAGAAGACATTCGCCGTCTGCAACTGGGACGACTACGAACGTTGCTCGAACACGCCTACGCGCATTCCCCTTTCTACCGGCGGCGCTTCGAGGCCGCTGGACTCGTGCCCTCTGACGTTCATTCTCTCGACGATTTGCGGGCGCTCGCGCCGCTGGAGAAACGCGACATCCAGGACCACGGCGCGGACATGGTGGCGCGCAACTGGCCCGCGTCAGATCTTATCCGCAACCAGACGGGCGGTTCCACGGGGACGCCGATCAGCTTCTTCCTCGGCAAAGACCGCAAGTGCTCGCGAGCCGCAGCGACGTTGCGGCACAACCGCTGGGCGGGCTGGGAATTCGGCGACAAGGCGGCGGTCCTCTGGGGTGCGCCGCGCGACAAGCCCGCCGACGGCTGGCGCTCCAGCCTGCGCAGCGCGCTGCTGCGCGAGCCACTCTGGCTCGACACGGGCTGTCTGACGGAACGAACCCTGGCGGAGTTCCACGCTGCCTTGCTCAAGCAGCGGCCCCGCATCATCCAGGCCTACGCCCGCTCCGCCGTACTCTTCGCACGCTATCTCGAAGCCCGCGGCTCGTCCTGCCACCGGCCGCACGCTCTCGTCACGTCGGCCGAGACGTTGCAAGACGACGAACGGGCGCTGCTCGAGCGCGTCTTCGGCTGTCCCGTATTCAACCGCTACGGCTGCCGTGAGGTCAGCGTCATCGCCAGCGAATGCGAAGCTCACTCCGGATTACATACGATGGCGGAGGGTTTGTATCTCGAAATCGAGACGCCCACTGGCCCAGCCCGGCCCGGCGAATCGGGCAGCATTCTCGTGACGGACCTGCTGAACTTCGCCATGCCGCTCATTCGCTATCGGATTGGCGACGTGGCTTCGTGGGCGTCGGGGCGGTGCCCCTGCGGCCGTGGTCTGCCCCGGTTGGAACGCGTCGCCGGGCGGGTCACAGACTTTCTCGTTGGCGGAGATGGCCGGCTGGTGTCCGGCGTCTTTCTGGCGACCTACGTTGTCGCTCAACGGCCCAGTCTGGGCCAGGTGCAGATCCGCCAATCCGAAAAAGGGGCAGTCGTCTTCCGGGTCAAACCCGGTCGCGATTTCGCCGCCGAACGTGATCTCGACTACCTCCGTTCCGCCACGAGGGAGTACCTCGGAGCGGATGCGCGCGTCACGATGGAGATCGTCGACAGCCTGCCGGCTGAGCCGTCAGGCAAGTTCCTGTTCAGTCGTTCCACCGTGACGCCGGACTTCCTCGCCCCAGCCGCCGACTCGGAATTTGCCACCCGGTCCCGGACAATCGCCACAGGGCAAGGGCACAACCGACGAGAAAATTGATGTCAACTCAACCGCCTTCGCTCGATCCCGAATCGCGTCCATCCTGGCCCCGTGCCCTCGCGCGCCTGCCGTTGCTGGCTTATCGCTCGCTGCGTTGGCGTGCCTTGCGCGGCGGCTGGCTACGCGAATATTTCCGGCGGCCGCGCTTCGACCGCCGCGCTATTCCTTCCGATCGACCCATCGACGTTATGGTGCTCTTCTCCGATCACTTTGAACCGGCCCGACGCTTTGGCGACGCGGCGGCTGTCGATTCGGTACGCTCCTGGTGCGCCGATTATGAAGAATTGGCCGGGCGGCACCGCGATTCCGACGGCCGACCGCCGCAACATACCTGGTTCTACCGTTACGACTATCCCAATCAGGGGTGTGCCCGCGAGCTTGGGGCTTCCGTGTTCCGCGGCTTCGGCGAGGTTGAGTTTCACCTGCATCACGGCAACGACGACGCGCGTTCCTTCGCGGCAACCTTGCGGGACGGCCTCGCCTGGTTCCACCGTTCCGGAGCCATGCTTGGCGCCGCAGAACGTCCCCGCCCCACGTTCGGCTACGTGGCCGGCAACTCGGCCCTGGACAACGGTGCCGGCGATGATGCCCTGAGTGGTTGCGACACCGAGATTCGTCTGTTGCGGGAAGCGGGCTGTTACGCCGACTACACCTTCCCCTCGCTCGGCTCTCCGGCACAGCCACGCAAGGTCAACTCGCTCTATTACGCGACGGAGGACGGTCTGCCGAAGTCTTACAACCAGGGAGAAGACGTCGCGGTCGGACGGCCACAGTCCGGCGACCTCATGATTTTTCAGGGGCCGGTCGGCCTCAACCTGCGCGAAGGGACATGGGACGACGGCGCCCTGGAAAACACGTCGCCGCCCGACCCCAAGCGCCTGGCGTCCTGGTTAAAGGGACACGTCCATGTCGCCGGCCGGCCGGAATGGTTGTTCGTCAAATTGCACACGCACGGCATTCAGAACCAGCAATCGTTTCTCGGCGCCGGGGCCGAGGAGATGTTCTCGGCGATGGAACACTGGTGGAATCGACCGCCGTTCCGCCTGCACTATGTGACGGCCCGCGAGGCGTACAACATCGCCAAAGCCGCGGAAGCCGGCCATGCAGGCGATCCGAACGATTACCGCGATTTCGTCATCCCCGCACCGGCTAATCGCCTGATCCACTGCACCGGCGAGTGGCTGCTGAAAAGCTACACACCGGAGCGCGTGCATTTAGAGGTGCTGGAAGCGGGGCCGGTCCGCATTGAGTTTGGCGAAGGCAACTTGCATTCGCTGTCGGGCCGAGTTCGCGAGGTGGAGGCGTGTTATCGCCAAGGACAGTTGGAGTCGCTGCACGTCCAGGGTCTCTGTCCAATTGAAGTGGAACCGCAGCGCTGTGCAGAGCTGCTGCGGCCGATGCGCGAACCGAAAGTTGCCGCGGTTCCAGTACCTCTGACGTAAGCCGAAGTTTTCAAAATCAAGCGCGCCTCTCGCGTAAGCGGGGGAATGCGTCTCAACGGCTTCCTCCCCCCGCTTACGCGAGAGGCTCGCCAGGTTTGAAACCACGTCTAAGCCGTTCACGGCGTTTTCGGAGCGAACCACGACTTTTTCTCGCACGTCGTCATGTCGAGCCGTGCGATTCGGCCGAGGAGCACCTGTTCCATCTTCGTGTCGTGGCCGAGCGGAATCCAGGACGTGTCGTAGACGGCGGCGTCGATGACCTCGTACTGGCGATCCACCGTGGCGTCGCCGCGGAAGGCAACGGCAGCGGCAGAGGAGCGGATCGGCCGCGGCACGTCTTCCAACTCTTTCAGAACCTGGACTTCGATGAAGTAGCCGCCGTCGCGGGCCGGAGAGATCAGCACGATCG
Source organism: Gemmatales bacterium (assembly GCA_038331535.1). Taxonomy (GTDB): domain Bacteria; phylum Planctomycetota; class Planctomycetia; order Gemmatales; family Gemmataceae; genus JBBQPD01. The sequence continues at coordinate 22,593 of JBBQPD010000005.1, forward strand.
CGCGATGCCGGATGCTCTGGAACGTTGCCAGAAATCGCTGGTAGAGATCGGGACTGCCGGGCTTCCAGGGTTGGCCGACGCCTGGTGCGGTGATCGGGAAGGTTTCGATGCGGCCATCGTAGCGGTTGGAGTAGGCAATCTCGAAATTGTAATCGGTGACGACTTCCAGCACCTTCTCGAACAGGACGTTGTAGACGCGCGGATTGGGACCGAGCGGGACGAAGATGGGGTTGTCGCACGGGGCCGCGTCGGCCCGCATCAGGAGCGGGTTTTCCTGAAGCGGCCCGGTCATGCAGCCGCCGAGGAGCAGCGACGCGGTCCCTGCCCATGCCAAGCACAGAAAGCGTCGCATTACTGCCCCCCTGCCGCGCGGGCGAACGGTCGCCACGGACGGGCCGCCCGAAATCGCTCTCGGGCCGCCCCAAGCCACGTACTAACGGTGAAGGGGAGGGGCTATGCCAAAAGCGGCTCATCCTGTCAAGGACAAATTCGGCGGCGCGGGATTGCGGCCAAAGCCGATGTTCGCTATAGCCCTGGCGTGGCCGGAGTCCGTTGGCGTCGTGGATGGGAGTTGGGACACATGAGACCTCGCCTACACCTGTGTGGCCTCCTGCTCGTGCTGGCGACGGGGTGCGGCGGCGGGACCGATCAGACGGCCGAAGTGCAGGGGCGCGTTTATTACCAGGGGAAGCCGGTTGAGGGAGGCACGATCGTCTTCACGCCGGACCCGTCGCGCGGTGGTTCCGGTCCTCTGGCGCGGTCGGAGATTCAAGCGGACGGCCGCTATCAATTGCGCAGCGGCGACACATCGGGGGCTGTCGCCGGCTGGCATCGCGTCAGCGTGGCGCCCGCCGGGCCGCCGGGTTCACCGGGCCGATTGTTGCCGACCCGCTTCAGCGATCCCGATCTTTCAGGCCAATGCCTGGAAGTGAAGCCGGGCCAGCAGAACAACCTCGACCTGTATCTCGATTGAGACGTCCGCAAGAGGCGCTCTCACCAGCGGTATTTTTCACGCACTTCCTGATTCACGACCTTCTCCGTCGGCCACACTCCGCGACTCAGATCGACGATCGCCTCGGCCGCCGACAGCGCCATATCGTCGCGCGATTGAAGATCGACGCCCGCCGCGTGCGGGGTGACCAGTACATTCTCCATTGCGAACAGCGGGCTCATTCCGGGCGGCTCCTGCTCGAACACGTCCAGCCCCGCTCCCGCCAGTCTCCTGGATTGTAGCGCTTCGATCAGATCGGCTTCACAAACCAGGCCGCCGCGCGCCGTGTTGATGAGGAACGCCGACGGCTTCATCAGCGCCAACGTGGTCCGATTGATGAGGTGCTTCGACGCGGCCGTCATCGGCAGGTGCAGCGACAGAAAATCCGACTCGGCGAGCAAGCGCTCGAATGGCATCAACTCGATGCGATGGGCGCCGACGAACTCCTTGTCGGGGTAAGGTTCGTAGGCCAGCAAGCGCATGCCGAAAGCCTCGCCGCGCAGCGCGACCGCCTTGCCGATGCGGCCCAGGCCGGCGATGCCGAGCGTGCGGCCGCGCAACGGGAGATTGGTGCCGCGCGGCCATTTCCCCGCGCAGGTGCCGAGGTGCTGCGGGATGACGTGTTTGACCAGGCCGAGCATCAGGCAAAACGTGTGCTCGGCGACGGCATCCTGATTGGTGTTCGGCGCGATGGTGACGGCGACGCCGTGGGCCGTCGCCGCCGGCACATCCACCGCGTCGTAGCCGACGCCGACACGAGCAATGACCCGAAGCTGGGGATGGGCCGTCAACACGCGGTCGGTGTACGGTTCGGAGCCGGCCAGGGACGCACTGATGTCTTTGAGTGTGACCAGCAGCTCATCCTCGGTCAGCTGGTGCGACACACCGGGATAAACGAGATCGAAGCCGCCGCCGCGCAGGACGTGCAGGAACTTCGCATCGACCGTGGCGAGCGTGGCGGGAGCGATGAGCACTTTCGGCATGGGGAAGATCCGGTTACGAGTTCGGGGCATGCGTTGCCCATATTATGCTCCCGGCGTCGAGGAACCAGGGGTGAAGCGAATTGGACGTGATTGGTCTTGCGCTCTGAAGCCTCACAGACATGGGAGCCAGTGCCTACAAATTGAGCAATGAGGTCGGTCGGTAAGGATGTGTTTCATTCCACACAGGCTTTTCCCTGGCTTTGACACGAAAGCCGCCTTTTTCGCCTCGTTTCGTTTCATGTCAAATGATGAGAGGGCGGGCTTTGCTCTTTTTTGCCTCCGAAATGTCTCATTTCGTTTCAAGCCGGTTCAAATCGTTTCAGAGGCAGAATCGACGGCCGTTCGCCGCTGTCTTGCTCATCTTGCCAGAACTCCGCCTCGATTCCTAGCTCGCACTG
>JBBQPD010000006.1:0-24148 GCA_038331535.1 Gemmatales bacterium
GGGAGCGCTGGTGCCAGCGCTCCCTGACGGTCGCGGCTCGTTCGTTACTTCTTCTCTTCCTTCGGCGGATCCTTCGGCTTCGGCGTCTCGACGGCGGCCTCGTAGCCGCGATCGACGGCCAGGGTCGGAATCCCCTCGACCAACTTCTTCGCGGCAGGCTCCGTCACCTTCGTCTGCCAGAGATAGAGCTTCTTCAACGCCTTCAATCCCTTCAAATGTTCCAGCCCGGCGTCGGTGATGCCCGCGCTGCCGTACAGGTTCAATGAGGTCAGCTTCGACATTTCCTTGAGGTTCACCAGGCTGGCGTCGGTGATCTTCGTGTTGTGCAGTTGCAGTCGCGTCAGGTTCTTCAGCCCCTTCAGATGCACCATGCCCGTGTCGGTGATCGTGGTGCCGCCGAGGTTCAACTCGGTCAGGTTCGGCATGTCCTTGAGCAGCAGCAGGTCTTCGTCCTTGACCTCCTTGCCGCGCAGGCTGAAATCGACGCGCAGCAGGTTGGTGTTCTGTGCCAGCCGGATGGCGAGGACGCCGGTCTTCTCCAGCTTGGCGACAGCGGCCTTCTCCGCGTCGGTGATCGGCACGCCGGGATCTTCCTTGACGACCTCGCCGCCGCCCGCGGACTTGAGCACCAGGCCGTCAGGCCATTTTGCGCCTTCGTTGATCCAGTCGCGCAGCTTGTCGGCCTGCGCCTTCGGCAGCGCCTTCTCGGTCAACGGCGGCATCCGGTTTTCATCGTCTTCCGGCAGGGCGACGAGCTTGTACATCTCACTCTCGGCCCCTTTGCCGGGAATGAGCACCTTCATTTTTTTCTCCTTGCCGCCCTTGAGCAGGTGCTCCTTCGTGTCCATGAGCAGGCCGCCGCGCGGTTTGTCGCCGACGTGGCACTTCATGCACGTCTGTTCGAGGATCGGCTTGACGTCCTTGACGAAATCGACCTCGGCGTGCGCGCGGCCGGTCAGCAGCAGGGCCAGGCCCGCCGTCGAGAGCGCGATGTAGTACTTCATGGTGGGTGTACTCGTGATTCAGGGAACGGGTTCGTTGGGGGCAGGGTTGTTGGTTGATCTAGTCGGTTGCGCGTCGCGCGGCCAGTCTTGCCGCTTGCGGCTTCGCGGAGGCACCCGCTTAGAAGCCGTTTCACAACCTAACCCCCCGGCCCCCTTCCCTACGAGGGAAGGGGGAGAAGACAGGAGTTCGCCCCCTCCCTTCGTAGGGGAGGGGGTTGGGGGGGGAGGTTCTGAAACCACCGCTAAGCAGCAAGCGGCAAGACTGCTAATTCTTCTTGAACATCGCGTGGTTTCGATCGCCGCGCGACAGCAGGTACGCCATCAAGTCGAGCACCTCGTCCTCCTTGAACGTGTCCAGCAGCCCCTCCGGCATGGGCGACACCTTCGACGGCTTGATCGACTCGACCTTCTTGCGACTGATGTTCGTCAGATTGTTCGGATCGAGCATGTCCGTCATGACGATCAGCGTATCGCCGTTGAGATTGACGATGCGGCCGACGAAAACGCGGTCCTCCGTCGTGATGACGACGGCTGCGTACTGATCGCTGATTTCCTTGTTCGGATCGATTACCGACTCCAGCAAATCGCGCGCGCTGAAGCGCCCCGCCGCTGACGTGAGGTCCGGCCCCATCGCGCCGCCCTCGTTCGCGAAGCGATGGCAGGCGAAGCACTTGGCCTCGCCGAAGAGCTTGCGGCCGCGGTCGAAGTCGCGGCCGGTCATTTTGGTCGCGAACAACGGCGCGAGGTCGTCCAGCTTCCACTTCTTGACGAAGTCGCGCGGCGGACCGAACGTTACCGGCCCCACAACTGGTTTCGCGTCGAGGGTCGGTTTCAGCGCCTTTTCCTCGTCCTTCGTGAGCGTTGCCACGGCGTCGCGCTTCATGTTGGTGAGGAAGCCGCCGAGGCTGTTGCCGCCGCGGAAGTTCGCCGCCTTGAGATACCACTGGAAGTACGTCTTCCGCTGCTCCATCGACCAGCCGGTCTTGAGTACGCGCAGCGACTTGGCGTACTCCATCTGCTCTTCCTGCGTCGGCGCCTCGGCCAGCAGTTTCAGCGTCCGCTCGACCACCTTCGGCGCTTCGAGGAAGACGAGCAACTGGCACAAGTCCGCGTTGAGGAAGCGGTTTTGCGCCGGATACTGTTCGTCGATTTGGGCGAGAACCTTCTCGCGCGCCGTGGCATCCGGCGGCCCCATGCGAACGAAGAGAATGGCATAGATGCGCAGCAGGTCGAGTCGCTGATCGTCGGTGAGCTTCGCCCAGGGGATTGCCCGGAGCGCGTCAAGGAGCTTCGCTTTCAGCTTTTCATCGACCGGTGGCGTGTCCTTGGTGCGGTGGAACGGATCGGTACTGCTGACGCGGACGAGCGCCAGCAGAGCGCCAAGCGCCTTCACCGGTTCCTTCTCGGCCAGGGCGCGGTCGGCCCACTCTTTCGCGTCCTGATGTTCCAGCGCGATGCGGGCGGCGGAACGGATGAAACGATCCTTGAAATCGAGGTACGGCCAGGCGGCGTCAATCGCCTTCGGGTCTTTCTTGCCGTGGAACGCTTCCAGCTTGTGGCGCAGAGCGCGGGCATCGCGATCCGGGTGATTGCCGCTGCCTTCGTCGATCAACTTCAAGGGAGCCGTCGATTCCTTGCCGACGTAGGTGACGCGATACAACCCCGACTGCACCTGCCGGCCGCCGATGGTGAAGTAGAGCGCACCGTCTTTCTTGTTGATGACGACGTCGGTCAACGGCAGCGGCGAGCCGTTGACGAACTCTTCCAGCTCGACCTTGTAAGAGCTCATCTCCGGCGTCAGATGGGCGGCGTAGAGCTTGCCATAGCTCCAGTCGCAGATGAAGAAGGCTTCCTGATATTTCGCCGGGAACTTCGCTCCGTAGCCGAAGGTCACGCCGGTCGGCGAGCCGGGGCCGACGTCGTGGATGCCGGGCAGACTGTCGGGATAGTAGGCCGGCCACTTGCCGGCGCCGTTGCGCCAGCCGAACTCGCTGCCGCTGGCGGCGAGACAGACGCGCGTCGGCCGATACCACGGCGTGTTAATGTCCCATTCCATGTCGGCGTCGTAGGTGAACAGATCGCCGTAGCGGTTGAAGGCGGCGTCGAACTGGTTGCGATAGCCAACGGTGAGCAATTCCCAACTCTTCCCGGCAGGATCGACGCGATAGATGGCCCCGCCCGGCCCAAGGACGTTCGCCATGAAGCCGCGGCCGTCGGGCATGCGCGGCAGCACGTGATCCTCGCCCCAGTGCTGCGGCACGCGCGACGAATCGAACTCAGTCAGTTTGGTGCCGTCGCCGCAAACGACGACGATCGATTTACCGTCGGGATGAGGAATCACCGCGTGCGGCCCGTGTTCGCCGCCGCCGATGAGTTTCCGCAACAGTTCGACCTTGCCGAACGTGTCCTCGGCGGCGTTGTACGGCACGCGATAGAGACCGGTCTCATACTTCTTGCCCTTGTTGACGACGACGTAGAGGTGATCGAACGCGAAGAGCAGCCCCTGCGCCTCGCCGAGGTCGATGGCGAGCTTTTCGATCTTGGTGTCTTCGGGTTTCCCGCCGAGGGCCGGCGGCGTGATGCGATAGAGGCCGCCGTACTGATCGGACGTGACGAGCCGGCCTTTCGGATCGACGCAGAGGTTGACCCAGGAGCCTTCCTTGTCCTTGGGCACCGAGTAGAGCAGTTCGACCTTGAAGTCCTTGGCGACCTTGAGCGCCGCAACCGGCGTGGCGGTCTGTGTCGGCTTGTCGGCGGCGGAACACGGCACGACGGACAACAACGCGAGGGCGAGGGCAAGAGAGAAGCGAAACACGGATGAACTCCTCGAAATGCGGAACAAGTCCGGCGGAATAATGGAGGCGGAACTTTACGAATGAAAGGCTACGAGCGCTCGAATGATCGGCTGACAGCTATCAGCTTTAAGCTGACAGCTTTTAGCCAGACGCGAAGCTCGAAACCTTGTCGCCAGCCGGGTGGGCTTGCATTCCTTCTTTCCGAACACTCTAACAGGTTCAGTGGCGGGTAGCTACGATCAAACCTTGAGAAGGTGAGCGAGCAGCGGGCTCGGAAAAGTTTAACAACGTTCTTCTTCTCTCATCCGTTGCAATAGTTCCATTACCGCGGCCTCATCGACTTTCCCATGCTCGGCGAGTTCGTTTAATCGGTCGAGAAACTCCAGAACCTTTTCACCTGACATACCCCGCTTTGGAGGAAGGGGCCCGCTCCGCTTCCAACGTGCGAGCACTTCGAGCGACTCTGCGCTATGAAGCCGCATACTTGCCACCGGCTGGCCATCTGGGTCCACGACTTCCACGGGATCCTCGGACAAGGAGACAATCCGCATCTGTTCCGGCGTCAATACAATTTGCGGCATGATGATTCTCCTGTTCTCTCACAAGTCTACCGCGCGCGCGGTCTCGCCGTCAATCGCCGCTCCCCGCGCTCGCTTGCGGCTTAGCGGCTCAAGACCGCTAAGCCGCAAGCGGCAAACGACCCTCATCGCCCCAAATGCGCGTACGGCGCCGTCGTCCGCAGCCGCATATCCTCGACCGGCGTGCCCACCGTGAAGTGATACAAACTCTGCCAGCGGTCGCTTTGCAGGCCCAAAATCTCGTGCATCACGTCGTCGAAGTAACAGCCGATGCCGGTGCCGCGCACGCTGGCCGCCTCCGCCTCCAGGTAGAGTACCTGGCCCAGCGCGCCCGCCTCCCAGAACAGCCGGCGATACCACCACGCCCCGGCTGTGCTAATCGTGTCGCCGAAGGCTGCGATCATGCCGAGACTGAACGCCCCGTCCGCCGCGATGTCCTGGTGACAACTCATTGTCCGCGCTTGCGCGCGGAAGTCGCCCGCACTCAGAAGGTAGAACGCCAGATGCTCGGGACAACCAGCCGGCTTCCGCCACTCGAAGGCCGGACGGCAAGCAGCTATCAGATCGTCGTGGACTGTGGCGCTGCGCTCGAACAGGTACAGCCCCGATTCCAGGCCATCAACGCGATGGACGAAAACGGCGGCGTGAACGAGAGATGTCCACGGCAGCAAATCCCACGGCGGCACGTCATCTCGCGGCAGCAGGGCATCGAGCATCCGATAGAACGCCTTCGCGTCCAGACTGCTGCGGCCATCAAGGGCGAGACAGCTGCGACGTTGACGAATCAGCATGGCGGCGGGCATCGTCGCGGTCGGGGCTATCGGCGGCAGCAGCGAGCCGCCGGGTTCATCCCGACGGTCGGTCGCGGGCTGCCATGTCGCCTCGGCCACGTTGTCAATGACCTCCCAATGGACGTGGTTCGGACTGAGTCGGTTGGCGCTGCCGAGCCAGGTGCCTGGTCCGGGCGCTTGGAGGTCGGGCACCGCGGACGGCAGAGGCGGCGGACCGACGAGGAGCAGGGCGTCCGGATGTTCTCTCTCGAGCGCATCGACGTCGGCGAAGCTGTCGGAGTCGAGTCCGAGCCAGGCGGATACCGCGTCGTCGCCGAGGTGGTCGAGCAGCCGCGCCGACCAGCCGAGCGCCGCCGCGGCATAGCGGACAGCAGCAAGCGCATGGCCGACGTCGTGCTGGCAGTAGCGGAAGGCGCGCTCGCCGTACTTCCACGCCTCGCGCCAGTACACCGACGACAGGCCAATCAGGAACGTCCCTGGCGGCAGTAAAGCGGCCAGATTGGCACTCTCATCCCCAGTGAAGGCGCGGCGGCGTTCCAGGGAGTGATCGCGGCTGACGTAATGGTAGACGCCGGATTCTATACCGGGCAACGGCGGCAGGACGGCGTAACCCTCGGTTGGATGGAGGTTGCCGCTCGATGGATTGCAGCGCAGCGCCCAGCGCGAACTCTGGTACTCCTTCCACGCCGACAGCCCCAGCGCCAGCTCGAACAGAACGGCGATCCCGTTCACGTCCGTCTGTCGCGGTAAAACCTTTCCTGGCGTAACCAGATCGCTAAAGGAGGTATTGAGCGCGTCGGCGAGCAGCGGCAGTTCGACGACCGGAGCGCCGGCGAAGGTGCGAAACGGCTCAGGTTGCGTCGCCCAGTCGAGATAGCCGGCCGATTGGGCGTAGCGGTGCAGGTGATGCTTGGTACGACGGTGATAGGACAGAGCGCGGCGCACGCACTCGGCAGGATCGTCGGGCGAATCCGCGGCGTCGTGCATGGCCGGCTCCAGTCTCTGGGGGATTGGTTGGAGAGGCGGGAGCTAGCCGAGTCGCGTCGGTGTGTACGTACTCGGCTGCCGAGCTATCGATCGGCTGTTGGGGAAGCAGTGACCGCTGCTCCGTTGGGTGGAACGGGCAATCGTGGCGGACCACTGGCGGCGTGCAGTAGGTCCGCCAGAACCTCGGTTGGGAGACGGTCTTCCAAAACGCTCAACGCGGCGATCAACTCCTCGATGCGCATGCGGTAATCGAGCATCGACTCATCGGAGGGGACAACCTGAATGACGGGTTCGCCATCGTCGTCCAGGGGACCGCCGAAAACCAGCAATTCCGGACCGGGATACGGTTGCAGAGTCCAGCCGCGCTGTTGCAAATAGGCGCGCACGCCAGCAACTTGTACCTGCGCGATGCGCGGATCAATCCAGGTGCGATGATTCATAGCGGTTGTCTCCGGCGAACGCGCTCCATGAGCGCCTGCAGGGCGACGATGGTCAACAGATTTTCGCGTGGAATCGTCAGGCGCACACTTCGGTTATTCGTACTCGCTTCTCGTCCCTTTAGCGACATCCAATAGGCCGCGCGACGAAGGACGAGGTGTTCTTCTGTCTGCTCCGTCCAGTGCGTTTCGTCGTCCGGCAAGAGCAGCACCACCAGAATACGCGGACATCCGACATGGGGATTGCGCAGATCGTCATAGTTCTTGACGTCCAGGTCGTAGAGTATCGGGCCATCCAGGACCTCGGCCGCGCTGATACTCTTCGCCTGAAGGTCCAGTTTGAATCCCGACTCGGCGTAACGCCGGCCCCGCCGTCGCAGGTCGTGCAGAGTCACGTCGATTCCGTAATCGAAGTCGCGGACGCTGGAACTGAATCCGGCGCGCGCCGCAATCGTGAGAATGTAGGCGCGTGTGAGCGCTTCTTGTCGATGGTTTCTCGTCAACACGGGGCGTCCTCTCGTCAACTGCTTCTCCTTGAAGATAACATGAATCCGTTGCGTCCGTCCAGATAGCAGACCGGGGCGCCGAAGATGTGACGCCATGCAGAATCGTTCCCGGCTACGGCCTCCAGGGAACGATTTCTCCCTCACCGTCGTCTATTTGGTGCCAACTCCGTCGCATTTGTCCGTGAGGAATGACCAATGACGCATCTCCTCCTGACCTGCTGTCTCCTCGCGCCGGTCCCTCCGCGCGACGACACGCCGCGCCCGCGCGACGCAACGACCAAAGCCATCGACGACCTCCTCGCCAAATACTGGAAAGAAAATGACCTCTCGCCGAGCGCGCGCACGGACGACCAGCAATTCCTCCGCCGGCTGACCCTCGACCTCGTCGGCCGTATCGCCACGCCGGACGAGCTGAAAGCGTTCACGGCCGACCGCCGGGCCGACAAGCGCCTGCGCGTGCTCGACAAATTGCTTCTCTCCGACGAGTGCAACCAGTTCTGGGCCGAAATCACGACCGACGCCCTGCTGCCGCCCTGGGCCGACGCGATTGGGCGCGAGCGCCTGGCCGCCATGCTGCGCGATCACTCCGCCCGCAACGGGTCGTACAAGGACCTCGTCGAGAAACTGCTCACTGCGACTGGTAGGCCGGCCGACAATCCCGCCGTCGTCTTTGCGCTCAGCCTCCTTGGGAGCGAACTTCCGAAGGAGCGCTGGGCCGAGGAGGGGCGGTTCGACGCGATCCCGCTGGCCGAGAAGGTCGGCCGGACCTTTCTCGCGGTCAATCTGCAGTGCATCCGCTGCCACGATCACCCATTCAACGCCGAGCTGCGCCAGCCGCAGTTCTGGGGCATGATGGGTTTCTTCCGTCAACTCGAGCGCGGGGAAGGAAAACCCGGCGACACGCTGCTGAGCGATAATCCCGCGTTAAACAACAGCGGCCTACTCCACTACGGCCGGCGGAACGGCGTCATCGCCGCCGTCGCCGTGGCGTTCCTCGATGGCACTCGCCTCAAGCCGGACGAACAACGGCCGCGCCGTGCCGTGCTGGCGGAACACGTTACGAGACATCCGCACTTCGCCAAGGCGTTCGTCAACCGTACCTGGGCGCACTTCTTCGGCCGCGGCCTGACGGAGCAGGCTGTCGCAGATGATTTCAACGAGAACAATCCCTTCGTCCACCCCGAATTGATCGACCGGCTGGCGCGCGATTTCACGGCGTCCGGCTACGACCCGAAGAAGCTGATGCGCGCCCTGTGCGCCAGCGACGTTTACCAACTCCGCGGCGTCGGACTGCTGCCGCCGGCGGAGTCGTTCCACCGCGCCGGCTGGCGGCCTTTGTCCTCGGTACAACGGCTCAACGCGACCCTGACCGCCCTGCGCGCCGACGTGACGCTCACCGGGCCAGAACGGCAAGCGCTGCGCAACAGCTGGCTGGCCATGAAGCCGATGCCCTTCACGGATTGTGAGGCGCATCTCGAATGCGTCACCGACTTGCCGCCGACCGCGCTCAACTTCGACGCACTGCGTTTGTTGCTTATCAGTCCTGAAATAGCGGCCGCACTGGCGCATCCGCAGGGGACGGTGGCGGAGGCCATGAAAGCGAAGGAGCCGGCGACGATCCTCGACCAGCTGTTTCTGGCCGCGTTCAACCGCTACCCGACTGCCAGAGAGTCGACGGCCCTTCTGAAGCAACTCCAGGAACCGGGCCGCCCGAAGAATGCGGCGGCCGCCTGGCAAGATTTGTTCTGGACGATGCTCACCACGCGCGAATTTATCGGCAACCGCTGAGCAGCCGCCACAACCGCCCCACGCCAAACGCGCGGCAGAAATGATGCATGTCGCCTTATCCGACCCGTCGCCGTGGATCGCCCGACTTCCGCCGCTTTCCAGGACCGCCTCGCACTTGCATTCACGCGCAGGGGGTTTACAATCGAGAGAGACGAGGCCACGGTGCGCCCGCCGTCCGTCCCGTCCCATGAGCCGGTCCCCGGCGCCGTCCCGCTCCGCCGTCGCGCTTCTGTCCGGGTGAGGGTTGTCCTCCATGATTCAGTACTACACGCTCGAAGAGGCTGCCAACCTCCTCCATGTTTCCCCCGATAAGCTCAAGGACATGGTCAAGCGGAACGAAGTCCGCGCCTTCCAGGACCGCGGCACCCACCGCTTCCGCAAGCAGGAAGTCGATGAGCTGGTCCGCAGCCGCGGCCACGGCAGCGACCCCGACTTGCCCCTCGGCGACAAGCCGAAAGCTTCCGGCGGACCGCCCTCCTCCAAGACCCGGCGCAAGTCCAAGGTCGTCGTCGATGAGAGCACCTTCAACCTATCCGAGGACAACCAGGTGCCCCTCGCCGACCATCCTCTGTCCAGCTCGCAGAAGGGCAACCCCGGCAGCGGCTCCAAGCGCAATATCACCGCGCCGCGGACGCCCGCTCCGCGCTCGCCCTTCCCCAAGAGCGCCAGCGACAGCGACGTGCGCCTCGTTTCCGATGGCAGCGACCTCGACTTCCACATCGAACACGAAGAGCCGGGCGCGAAGCCGCGTTCCTCGCAGTTGGGCAAGTCCAGTACACGCAAGAAGTCGAAGCTGCCGCCGCCCGTGGCGAGCGACAGCCGCGTCCCCATCCTGCCGCCGGACCTGTCCAGCGACAGCGACGTCCGGATCGAGGACGATGGCGGCGACAGCGCGGTGCCGATCGGCCAGCAGGGCGCCAAGTCGCCGTCCGACAGCGATATCCGCCTCGAAGGCGACCCGCTCGCCGGGCTGAGCGGCGGCAAGAAGCGCGACGATTCGCTGATTACCGAGGAGATCGATCTCGACGCCGAGGCGGCGAACATCGAAGCCGCCCGGAAGAAGTCGAAGCTCGGCCCGACCGCCCACAAGCCGGCGAATCCGCTGCCCACCTCCTCTCCCTTCGAGCTGTCGGAAAACGACCTCGACATGGGCATGGAGCCGGACGAGTCCGCTCCCGGCGTCGCGAACGAGGACAGCAGCGCCGATTTCGAGCTGACCGCGCCCGACGACGGCTCTCCGATCGAGCCGGGCTCGGATGAGCTTCAAGCCCTCGGCGACGGCTCCAGCGAGGATGAAGTGACCCTCGGCGAGTTGACCGGCGCCGGGGCCGGGGCCAGCGGCATCAACATCCAGGAACCGGGCGACAGCGGCATCTCCCTGGAAGGCAGCGAGGACGAGATCGAGTTCGACCTCAGTCTCGACGCCAACGCCGGGGCCACACCGAAGCCGGGTAATTCGAAGGGCGGCGTCGATTCGAGCAGCGAGTTCGAGCTGAGCCTGCCGGACGACGAGAACCACTCGAACAAGCCCCCCGACTCCGACAGCGAGTTCGAGCTGACGCTGGACGAGGAAGGTTCATCCGAGCTGGAGCTGGAAGGCGCCGACTCCGAGAGCAGCAGCGACAGCGAGTTCGAGCTGACGCTGGACGAAGAGGGCGGCCTGACGGCGGTCGATGAATCCGATTCCGCGTCCGAGGAGGAAGGCAAGGACATCTTCGAGACCGATTTCGACGTGCCGGCGCTCGACGAGGAATCCGGCACCGACGGCGCGCAGCTCGAAGGATCGACCGAGCTGGAAGAGTCCGAGTTCGAGCTGGACATGGATGGAGGCGGTGCGGACGCACCCACCGAGGAGGAGTCCGGCAGCGAAGACTTCGCGCTAGACGACGAGCCGGCGTTCGACGAGGAAGACGACGAGCCGGCCCCGGCGCCGAAAAAGAAGACCACCGCCAAGGGCAAGAAGTCCGCGCTCCGGCAGGATGACGAGGACGATCTCGATATCTCGCTCGACGGCGAAGACGACGCGGAGGCGGAAGAAGACGAGGAGCCGGCCGTGGCGGTCGGGTCAGGCGTCGCCGCTCCGCCCGCTGAATGGGGAGCGTTGCCGGCGATCATGTTGTTCCCGTGCGTGATCATCCTGGTCGTGGTTGGCCTGATGGGCTTCGAGTTGATGCAGGGTATGTGGGGCTTCCACAAGCCGGCCAAGGTGTCCAGCCTCGTCATCGACCCCATCGCTCGCATGTTCGACGATACGTTGCCGAAGGAGTGAGTTGCTCAGTTTTTGAGTTCGGAGTTCGGAGTTGGATGAACTCCGAACTCCGAACTCCGAACTCCGAACTGATGACCATGGCTTCCGACAGCGACCGCCTGCTGATCCAGCAGATCCGCCAGGGCGACCCGGGTGCCTGGGAGACCCTCATCGCGCGGTACGAGGGCCGGCTGTTGGCATTCGTCCAGCGCCGGCTGCGCGACCGGGCGTCCAGCGAGGATGTCGTTCAAGAGACGTTCATCGGCTTTCTCAACAGCCTGCCCAACTTCAACGACCGCCGCGAGTTGCAGTCGTACCTTTTTTCCATCGCCGCCCACAAGCTTATCGATCACCTTCGTCGGCAAGACCGGCACCCAATCCGCCTGCTCGCTGACGGCGCTGCCGAGATACTGAACCGCGAAATCGATTCTCACCCCGGCGCGTCCAGCTGCGCCCGCCGCGACGAACGCCGCGAGCTGGAGAGCGACGCCCTGACGCGCTGCCTGGGACAGATGCTGCGCGGCATCCAGGAAAGGGGCGAGTACGCCCGGCTCTCCGTGCTGGAATTGCTCTGGGTGAAGGGCTGGGGGAACAAGGACGTGGCGACGTTCCTCGACGTGAATGAGCAGCAGGTTTCCAACTTTCGTTTCGCCGCGGTGAAGAAGCTGACCGAGCTGATTCGCGAAGCCGGTCTGAACGCGGACGTCTTCCCCGAACTGCAGGAGCCCCTCACCCTACCCTCTCCCCCTGAGGGGGGAGAGGGTAGGGTGAGGGGGGAGGCGCCGGCATGAGCGACGTCAGCCGCGAAATGCTGCACGCCTATCTCGACGACGCCCTGAGCGAATCGGAAATGTCGCGCGTCGAGCAGGCGGTGCGGGCCTCCGACGCGATGCGCCAGGCGCTGATGGCCGCGATGCAGGAACGCGACCGCGGCGACCACGCGCTTGGAGCAATCTGGCGGAGCGAACGCCTGACCTGCCCCAGTCGCGAACAACTCTCGTCGTACCTGCTGCGCGTGCTGGACGATGACTTGCACACCTATCTGACCTTTCACCTCGAAACCGTCGGCTGCCGTTATTGCCTGGCGAATTTGCACGACCTGCAAGCGCTGCAACAGGATGCCGCCCCGGAAGCGAAGGCACGCCGGCGCCGCATCTTCACCTCCAGCGCCGGCTTGTTGCAGGACCGCCGCGACGGGCCTGGTTAACACCGTCCCCGCGCGTGTTCCAACGTACTCAACATCAGTCCAGAAACAGTCAGTGCGCTGCGGGCCAGGGCGCGCTTGAGCGCCCGACCGCGCCGCTGTCGGCAGCATTCGCGGACGAAAAAGCTCCAGTTGGACGAACAGAGCTGGTCGAACGCTACCGAGATAGATGGCGTCAGCGAGCGCGCGGTGTGCCACCAGCCGGAGGGGATGAACAGCGTTTCGCCGGCCGTCAGCACCGCCTTGATCGGCCGCGTCTTCGCCAGCAGCGGATACTTCTCCAGGTCGGGCCGATGATGATTCTCGATGGTCGAGGTCCAGCCCGTCTCCGGGTTGACGTAAAGGTACGGCTCCTGGTCGGGCGAGTAGATGGTGAACTCTTTCTCGCCGACGATCATGTTGATGTACGCGAGTAGGCCGAGATAATCGTAGTGCAGGTACGGGAACTCGCCGCCGGGGCCGCCGAGAAAGACTTCGAGGTCGTTCAGTCCGTCGAGGAAGCGCTTCATGATGAGCGGGCTGCCGGCGCGGTCGGGGTTGGCCAGGTCGTAGCGCGAGAACATCGGAACCAGCTCGGCGAACTCCTGGCGCAAGTTCAATTTGCAGGGATACGGCGCGGGGTCTTCGCGCGTCGAAGCCAATAGCAGGTCGATGAACTCGCCAAGCCGATACTTCTTGTTGCGGATAATGACTTCGCGATCGCCGAACTCTTTCTTGAAGTAGTCGAAGCTGAACGCCTTCAGCGCGGGCCAGTCCTTTGTCGCGTCGGTCAGGATGACGGGGCGCATGGGGTTGCGATACTCGCGGATGAAGTCATCGCGCGTCAGTCCGGCACGGCGGTCGATGGTCGCGGCCGGGGCGGCGATGGCTTGCGGCTGGCTATCGGTAACGGCTTGCATGTCGAAAGCCTCCTTAACAGAATGGAACGCGGACAACGCGGATTTTCGCAGATCAAACCGAACGAAAGAGTAGCGAGGATCGACTCACCGTTTTCATTTCTCCTCTTGATTGATCTGCGCCAATCCGCTCGATCCGCGTCATCCGCGTTCCATTCTGTGCCTCTGGGGTTAGTCCTCTGTAAACGGTCGTATCCAGGTTTCGACGCGCTCGAACAACCGCTGGCGGTGTTCGTGAGCCGCGTACAGGTGATCGGCGGCGGCATCGTACTCGACGGAAAGCAGGTCGCCGCCAGCGTCGAGTTGGCCGAACGCTTCCACGAATTGCCGGCGATGATTGAAGTAGTGCTCCGCGACGCCGCCCGTGTAGACGAACAGCAGTCGCGCGCCGCGCCCGATCAATCCGGCCAGTTCCGCGCGTGCTTGCGCGCGCGGAGGGAAGTCGAAGAAATTACTCTCCGAGAGAAGGGGCGCTCGTTTCGCGCTGTCGCGCCGGGTCGTCAGGCGCCGGGCCGCGCGCAGCCACGTCCCCAATCGGAAGGCGCGCGGCGCATAATGGCGCAGGTAAAACCCGGTCGTGGGATAGCCGACGCCGTCAATCATGACAGCGCCGGCCACGCGCTCGTCGCGGGCGGCGACGTGCTGGGCCAGGACTGCCCCCGAACAGAGCCCGAACAGCACGAAGCGCTGCGTTTGCCGCTTGCGGGCCAGAAAATCCATCGCGTCGCTCACGTCGCGGGCGGCGCCCTCGATCGCGCCACTATGCTCGCCGCGCGCCGGACTATCGCCGACGCCGGACAGGTCGAAGCGGAAACTCGGGATGCCCTGCCCGGCCAGCCGGCGCGCCAGGGCGGCGTACCACCCCAACGGCCCGACGTGATGCAGGACGCCGGCATTAAGCCACAGCACAGCCGGTACGTCAGGACGTACTGGCCCGGGGTCCGGTTCCGTCAGCACGCCGAGCAGGTCTTCATCTGGACCGAAACGGAGGACGCGTTCCATCAGGCCGACCCTCCGAGAAGGTCCAGGACGGCTCGCCGCGCGTCGGCCAGCAAGACCGGCTCGGCATAGGCATCGACGTCGTCCCAGCCGGCGACGTTCTTGTTCAACCGACTCACCCGGCCAGCCCGCGGCGGCGCACCGTCGAGGCTCAATCCACGCAGCTGTTCGATGAGAGCGGCGCTGTAGCGATAACCGAGCAAGTCCTCGAATGCGGCGCCCGGCGTGCAGGATGGCGCCGCCGCCCAGGTCTCCTTCCGCCGCGTCTGCAAGCGCCGCAGTTGCTCGACGTAGCCTTGTCCGTCCGCCACGGGATCCCACAGCACCAGCTGATGCAGCGACACCTCGCGGGCGGCGGCGTAAGCCAGCGACGCGCCGAGCCGCAAGCCGACCACCGAGATTTGAGTTACGCCGGCGTTATCCGCGAGCTCCTGCACGGCGGCGCGCACGTCTCCAACCCAACGTTCGACCGTCGCCTCCTCGAACGACCCCCAGGAATCGCCCATGCACGAATAATCGAAGCGAAAGACGTGGAAACCCGCGCGCAGGAGTTCCGCAGCGAGGACGCGCAGGCACCAGTGCGTTCGCTGGTACTCGTGGCCCGTCGGGGCGCAGAGAAGAACGCCTTCGTCGCGATCGCGCTCGCCGCATGGCGGGCCGTACAGCCCGAAGAGCGGCTTCGTCTCGTCGTGGAAGAAGAACGCGGACATGCGGGCGCGCGTCCCTCGTGCGCCGGCTTCGCTCTCATCGATGCGCCCGTCTACTACGTCCACGTTTGACCGTCCTCAGGACAGTACCGGCACCCGCTCGGCCGGCAATTGTTCGGCCACCTGGCCGAGCGTGTGTACGATCAGCAGGCGCGGCGACAGGCGCATGCCGGTGTCGTCCTCGAAGCGGCTGAGCACCTGCATCGCCATCAGCGAATGGCCGCCGGATTGGAAGAAGTTATCCTCGACGCCGACCTTCGCGTCTTCCAGCAACTCGCGGCAAACGCGGAGGACGTACTGCTGCGCGTGGGTCAACGTGCGTGGGCGTTCCTCTTCGGCCCGCGGCTTTTGAGCGAACGGCGCCGGCAGGCTGCTCCGATCCACTTTGCCGTTGCTCGTGTGCGGCAGTTCCTCCAGGTCGATGAAGTGCTGCGGAATCATCTGTTCCGGCAGTCGCTGCCGCAGGTATTTCCGCCACTCCGTCGCCGTCACCTGCCGACCCGCGGCCGGCACGATGTAGGCGACGAGGCGAGGGTCGTTAGGACGGTCCGTACGGACGGCGACGACCGCTTGTCGAACCGCCGGGTGCACAGACAGGGTCGCCTCGATCTCGCCGAGTTCGATGCGATAGCCGCGAATTTTGATCTGCTGATCGTTGCGGCCGAGGTATTCAATCGTGCCGTCGCGGCGCCAGCGGGCCAGGTCACCGGTGCGGTACAGGTGCGGGTTCGGATATTCGGCGAACGGGTCGTGATACGGGTTCTCCACGAAGCGCTGGGCCGTCAGGTCCGGCCGATGCAGATAACCCGCGGCGACACCGGCGCCGCCGAGATACAACTCACCTGGCACCCCGACGGGAACCGGCCTTCCGTGGACGTCGAGAATGTACGTCTGGCTATTGCCGATCGGTTTGCCGATACGGATGCAGTCGGGATCGGTCACCCGGCAACCGGTGGAATAGACCGTCGTCTCTGTGGGGCCGTACAGGTTCCACAGTTCGCGCGACCGTTCGAGTAGGGCGCGGGCGAGGTCGGGTGCCAACGCCTCGCCGCCGGTCCAGACGATGAGCTGCGACCCGCCCTGCCAGCCGGCTTGCAGCAACATGCGCCACGTTCCCGGCGTCGCTTGCATCACCGTGGCGCCGCTGTTCTGCAACAGCGCGCACAGTTGATGCCCGTCGCTGGTCGCGTCCTGCGAGGCGAGAACCACACGAGCACCGACGCTGAGCGGCAGCAGAATCTCGGTCACCGACATGTCGAATGAGAAGGTTGTCACGGCAAGCAATACGTCCTGTTCGGCGAGGCCGGGCCACTGGCGCATCGAAGAGAACAGGTTCACCACGCCCGAATGGACCACGGCGACACCTTTGGGAGTGCCCGTCGAGCCGGACGTGTAGATGACGTAGGCGACGTCTTCCGGCCGGGCCGGACAGGGCAGCGGCGTCTCCGCCTGTGCGGCAATCGCGCCGACCTCGCGCTCCAGACAGAGGACGCGGCCCAGCCCATCCGCGAAGAGGCCGAGCCATTTTTCCTGCGCCACCACGAGGGTCGCGCGTGAATCGGTCAGCATGAACCCGAGTCGCTCGCGCGGGTAGCGCGGGTCGAGCGGCACATAGCCCGCGCCGGCCTTCAGGACCGCGAGCATCGCGACGACCATCTCCACCGAGCGCTCGACACACAACCCGACCAAGGTGCCGCGACCCGCGCCCTGCGCGGCGAGGTGGTGCGCGAGTTGGTTCGCGCGCCGGTCGAGTTCGGCGTAGCTCAATGTCGTGTCGCCGAAGGTGAGCGCGGGGCGAGCCGGCGTGCGCATGGCCTGCTCGTGCAGCAATCGGGCGACCGTCTGGTCGCGCGGATAGTCAAGCGCGGTCGCGTTCCACTCGACGAGGATTCGTTCCTGCTGGGCACGGCTGAGCAACGGCAAGCGGGCGATCGCTTCGTCGGGTGTCGCCGCCGCCCCAGCCAGCAGAACCTCGAATGACTCCATGCGGTCGCGAATCGTCTCGGCGTCGAACAGGTCGGTGTTGTACTGGCACTCCAGCACCACGCGCCCCGCCGTTTCGGAGGCGTTGATGAACAGCTCGAAATTCTCATAGTGTCGTGGGTTCGAGTGGAACTCGACCTCCAGCCCCGCGAACGGCAGATCCTTCGCCTGCACGGCCTGATCGAGATTGAACGCCACCGCCACGAGCGGCGGCCGACTCGGGTCGCGGCGAAACTTCAGAAGGGGCAGAACCTCGCCGAAGGTGACCTGCTGATGGTCGTAAGCGTCGAGGACGTGCGCCCGCACCTGCTTCAAGCACTCGTTGAAGGACGACAACGGTTCGACGGCACAGCGGATCAGCAGCAGGTTGGCACAGTGGCCGACGACGTTTTCCATCCCCTCGGCCGATTGTCCCGCGGCGGGCATGGCGACGATGAGGTCTTGCTGCCCCGTCAAACGCTGTAAAAAAGCGGCGAACGCGGTCAACAACGTCGTGAAGAAACTGGCGCCGGCGCGTGCCCCCATCTTCTTGAGCGCCTGGACCAGCTCGGGCGCCAGCGGATGATCGACGCGGTCGGAACGGTACGTCCGGAGCGCCTGGTGCGACCGGTCGGTGGGAAGTTGCAGCACGGGTAGCTCGCCCTGAAGCCGGCCTAACCAGTATTGCAGCGAGCGCTGATGGGGGTCGGCCCCTTGCCGAGATTCGACCCGGCGCGCGTACTCGCTAAAGGGTTGCGCGCGCGGCGGAACAATGCCGGAGTAATAGTGGGCCAGGTCGCGCAACACGACCGCCATCGACCAGCCGTCGCAAACGATATGATGCGCGGTCAACGTCAGCCAGTGATCGAGCGGACCCAGACGCAGCAGGCGCGCACGCACAAGCGGGCCATGTTCCAGGTCGAACGGCGTCTCGACTTCCTCGGCAAGGACCGCGTTCAGGCGTTCCTGCCGCGCAGAAGGCGAGAGGCTTGACAGGTCTTCCAGCGGCACAGGGAGGGTGGCCGACGCGGCGACGCAAAACCGGCCATCGTCGGGGCTGAAGGTGCCGCGCAGGGCTTCATGATTCGCGATGACACGATTCCAGGCTTGTCGCAGCGCGGACAAATCCAGGGCACCGTTCAGGTGCAGCGAAACCGACTCGTTGAAGGCGCACGAGACGTCGTTGCCGAAGCGCGTGGCCGCCCAGATTTCTTTCTGCGCAGCGGTCGCGGCGAGAACCTGTTCCAGCTCCGCGCCGGCGAACGGGTCGTAATCGACGGTCTGGGTCACGATGGCCCTCATGGGTTCAGTAAAAGATCAAGCGGCCGGGCCACTACACCCGGCGCGGGGCGGGATGGATACCGAGCTTGCCCGCACCTGCCAGCGGACCTTGCAGCCGCTTCCAGTAGCCGACGGTAGCGAGGTATGCCCGCAGGATTCCCCGGCGAATCACCTTGCGCGCGGCTACCCCGCCGCAGAGATCGTCGGTCACCTCCGCCCAGTTCGAAGCATTAGCGAAATTGACGCCGACCGCGATCGAGGTCGAGAGCATCCGCGTCGTGTGCCACCAGCCGCAGGGCAGAAAGATGATCTCGCCCGGTTCCTGCACGAACCGGATCGGCGTCGCCCGCGCGTACAGCGGATAGCGTTCCAGATCGACCTCATCCCGGTCGATGCTCTTGAGCGCGGAGGTGTGGCCGTCCGCATAGAGCCAGGGCGTATCGGCAGGAGAAAAGAGCGTGAACTCTTTGCGGCCGAAAATCTGGCAGAGGACGGTGTGGCTGTTGACGTAGTCGTAGTGAAGCTCTCCCAATCGCGCGCCGCAGCCGCCGAGAAAGAGTTCGACTTCCGCCTGGTTCAGCTGGTCGTGGATCGAACGAAACAGGTAGCGCCCCGGCAGCCAGTTGGGAAAGCAGTATTCGACAAAAGGCTCGATGTCCTTGATTAGTTCGGCGCTCATGCGCCGCACCACCTCGTCCTTGAGATAGGGCGCGGGCCGCTCCGGAGTGGAGGCCAACACCATGTCGATGAATTCCGTCAGTGGGCGAGTTTGCCCTTCGACCTGTACCAGAACAGTTCCGTAATTCTGCTGAAAGAACTCCGGCGACCACCTGCCCAACGCGGGCCAGGCTTCCAGACAGCCGCCGATTACGACCGGTTTGTTCGGCCGCAGGAAGTCGCGCTCGAACTCCGCAGACGAGAGTTGAAAGCGGCGCTCGATACTGCCGGTAGACGGCTTGCTCGGTGACTGAAGGCTCTGGGGCATCATTCTCTCCGCGAACTGCCGAGGGTCGTTACGACGCTTCGCCAACCTTCAAATACTTGCCGGGCCGTTCCGGATCGGGCACGAACCAGGCCGGGCGGCCGCCGAGATCCTTCCCCAGCCGCGCGCCAGGCGTCGGCGGCGCGTTCACGCCTTGTGTCGTCGTCGGCGCGGATTTCGCAGCGGTCGGGTAGAAGCCCTTGTCCTGCAATTCGCGCACGGCTTCCTGGAAACATAGCACAATTCGCGCGACCTCCTCGTCGCCGTGGGCGGTCGTCAGAAAGCAGGGCCGCGCGTCCCAGATGTGGATGCCGCGCAGCCGCAGCAGCGTAAACAGCAGCTCGCCGAAGGGCAATTCGCGCGTGGTGGCCACCTTGAACAGGGAGCCGCACGATTCCACCTTGAGTGGCGCTGCAACTTCGGCGAACCAGTCGTTCAGCTGTCGCACCAGACGGGTCGTGCGCGCGTTCAGATCGTCGTAGAGACGTTGCCCCGCCTCCTCCAAATAATTGAGGACCGCGTTCGCGGCGGCCAGAGCCAGCGGATGGCGGACGAAGGTGCCGGCGAAGTAGGTAACGCCCGCCTCCGGAGTGGAGGCGTCGCCGAAACTCCAGAAGCCGCCGTCGAGAGCGTCCATGAAGCGATTCTGGCCGGCGATGATGCCGATGGGCAGGCCGCCGCCGACGACCTTGCCATAGGTGGCCAGGTCGGCGCGCACGTCGAACCACGCCTGAGCGCCGCCGGGATGCAGGCGGAAGCCGGTGATGACCTCGTCGAAGATGAGGGCCGTGCCGGTAGCTGCCGTGATCTTGCGAACTTCGTGCAAAAATTCGCGCGGCTGCAAGTCCGGGTGCCGGCTCTGCACCGGTTCGACCAGCACCGCCGCCAGATCGCCGGCGCGCTCGCGCAGAACCTGCAACGACTCCGGCGTCCCGTAGTCGAGAAGCAGCAGGTTTTCGACGGCGCTGGCGGGAATGCCGGCTGCCGCTGGCATCGGCTTGCCGTTCTTGCCGCCGCGCACGATGACTTCATCGACGATGCCGTGATACGAGCCGTTGAACAGCGCGACGGTGTTGCGCCCGGTCACGGTGCGGGCCAGGCGCAGCGCCCCGAGTACCGCTTCCGAGCCGGTGTTGCAGAAGACGACGCGCGGCAGGCCGACGAACCGGCTGATCTTGGCGGCGACTTCGCCAGCCAGCGGGTGCTGCGGGCCAATTTCGTAGCCTTCACGCAGCTGGGCGGCGACCGCGTCGGCGATGAACGCCGGGCCGTAACCGAAGAAGTTCGAGCCGAAGCCGCACGTCAGATCGACGTACTCGTTGCCGTCGAGATCGGTGAGCTTGCAGCCGCGCGAATGCTTGACGACGATGGGATAGACGAGTTCCTTCGTTTCGGGCCGGAAGCCGGAGACGACGCGCGGATCGGCGAGCACGGCGCGCGATTGCTGCGTGAGTTCCTTCGACGATTTGGTCCGAGTGGTGTAACGCCGGGTGATGTCGGCGAGCGCCTCTTTCTGGCCTGCCGACAACCCTTCCTGTTTGAGCGTGATGCGCGCCGCAGCGCCGAAGGGCTTCGGCGCTGCGGACGACGCCGAAGGCGCGGCAGGTAGAGCCGCGACGTGAGAGGCGCCATTACGCTCAACTGGTAATACGGGAACCGGAGTTGAGGGCGTCGCGCCGAGCAATTCCAGTTGGCGGGTCATGACGTGCAACTGCTGGGCGATAAGCTGCTGCACGCCGTCGGCGACGGGGCCGCCCGCGTGTGGCACAGACAGCGTAACCGACGGAGCCGCGAGGACGGTAGCGGGAAGGGGCACGACGACGCCATTGGTCTTGGCTGCAAAGGCCGGCGCCAGCGCCTCGGCGGGGAGAAGTTGGTCGAGATACTCGGCCAGCTTTTCCGGGCTACAGAGGTCTTCCATCAGCTGGCGAAACGTCAGCGGCACCTGATATTTCCGCTGCACCATGAGGCATGCCTGCGTCAGAAACAGGGAGTCGAGGCCAAGCTCAAAGAACGTGTGCCCCGCGCCGTCCGCAGGCAAATCGAGGCCGGACGACTCCTCGAACATCTCCCGCAGCTCGTCCAGCAGGCGGGGTTTTCGCGTGGATGGCATGATCGCTTCCTGTGACGGCTTTGCTTGCGTTTCGCGAAACGTGAACATCGCGCTTACGTCCGACCCTTCGTCACCGACCACAGGGGCGCGGGGAGAAAGCGGGTCGGCCCAGTAGCGCTGGCGCTGAAACGGATACGTCGGCAGCGGCACGCGGCGGCGTTTCTGTTCGTGCAGTCCGTCCCAGTCGAGTGCCGCGCCGGCGAGCCAGAGCCGGCCCGCGGCTTGTAGTAGTGCCGCCCGCTCGCCCGTGCCGTCCGTGCTTTCCTCCAGCGAAGCGACGACCGCCGCGCGCTCACGAACTTGCTGTCGGGCCAGCGTCGCCAGTGTGTTTCGCGGGCCGACTTCGAGAAGGACGGGCTTCAACTCCTTCACCAGCGCGGCGAGCGCATCGCCAAAGCGCACCGTCGCCCGCAGGTGGCCTGCCCAATAGACCGGGTCTGTCGCCTGCTCCGTCGTCAGCCAGATCGCGGTCACGGTCGAGAGGATCGGCAAGCGCGGCGGCGAGAGTCGAACAGCGCGCACCGCCTCGGTGAACGGCGCGACGACCGCGTCCATCATCGGTGAGTGGAACGCATGCGAGGTGCGCAGGCGGCGATGGACGACCTGTTCGCGGTCGCACATCCCTTCGATCCGCGTGAGCGCATCCTCTGGCCCCGACACGACGCAGAGGCTCGGCCCGTTGATCGAGGCGACGGCGCACGTGTCGTCCAGCCACGCGCGGACGCGCTCTACCGGTAGGCGCACCGAGAGCATGCCGCCGACCGGCCGGGCCTGCATCAACTCGGCGCGCCGCGCGACCAGGCGCAGGCCGTCTTCCAGCGAAAACACGTCGGCGAGGCAGGCGGCGACGAACTCGCCGACGCTGTGCCCGAGCATGGCCCGCGGTTGCACTCCCCAGCTCTGCCACAAACGGGCCAGCGCGTAGCCGACGGCGAACAGCGCCGGCTGCGCGAAGCGCGTCTGATCGAGGCTGTCCTCCGCACCGGTGAAAACCACGTCGCGCAGGTCATGCCCCAGCAGCGGGCTGACAATTTCGGCGCAGCGATCGAACTCGGTGCGAAACACGCTTTCGCGCTGATACAGTTCGCGGCCCATGCCGACGTACTGCGTGCCCTGTCCCGGAAACAGGAAGACGACTTCGGCCGCCGCCGTCTCGCAGTGTCGCGACATGACAGGTCGAACCTGCGGGTTGCGCAGCACTGCCGCCGCAGCGGCTGAATCGCAAGCGACTACGATACGGCGATGGGCGAATGAACGGCGGCCTTTTTGCAGGGTAATCGCGATATCCGCCAGCGGAGCCGGTGAGTCGGCGAGATAGTCGGCGAGATTGCGAGTCGTCTGCTCCAACGCGGCCTCGGTACGGGCCGAGAGTAGCAAAAGCTGATCGTCCCGTTCTTCTGCTCCGGCGGCGCTCTGCGCGGGAGCTTCTTCGAGAACGACGTGAGCGTTCGTCCCGCCGACGCCGAACGAGCTGACCGCGGCCCGACGCGGACGCGCGCCGCGCGGCCAGGCGGTCAGATGATCGACGACACGAAACGGGCTATTTGTCCAGTCGATGCGCGGGTTCGGCGTGCGGAAATGCAGCGTCGGCGGCAGCTGTTCGTGATGCAGCGCCAGGACCGTCTTGATGAGACCCGCAACGCCAGCCGCGCTAACGAGGTGGCCGAAGTTGCCCTTGATCGAGCCGAGGGCGCAGAACTGTTTCTGATCGGTGCCCGCGCGAAAGGCTCGCGTCAGCGCCTCGACTTCAACCGGGTCTCCCAGCGGCGTGGCGGTGCCGTGGGCCTCGACGTAGGAGATGGTGTCGGGTGCAAAACCGGCCATTGCCTGCGCCAGCGCGACGACTTCGGCTTGCCCGTCCACGGCGGGCGCGGTGAAGCTCATTTTGCGCGCGCCGTCGTTGTTCAGAGCGGCCCCGCGCAGTACGGCGTACACGGTATCGCCGTCGGCCAGCGCATCGTCGAGGCGCTTGAGGGCAACAACGCCGACGCCGTTGCTGAACAGCGTGCCACTCGCGTCGGCATCGAATGGCCGGCAGCGGCCATTCGGGGAGAGCATGCCGCCGTCCTGCGACAGATAGCCGCTGTTTTGCGGGCAGACGACGGTCACCCCGCCGGCGAGGGCGAGGTCGCACTGCCCGCCGAGAAGAGCGTGAACCGCCTGCACCACCGCGACGAGCGAAGTCGAGCAAGCCGTGTAGAGGCTGATCGCGGGGCCGTTCAGGTTCAGGGCGTAGGCGGTACGTGTCGCCAGGTAATCCTTCTCGTTGGCGAGCATGGTCTGGAACTCGCCGAGCCGGGCGACGAGGTCCGGCCTGCGCGCGACACACGTGGGGAAATAGCTGTTGTTATGCGCGCCCGCGTAAACGCCGATGCGGCCGCGGAAGTGTTCCGGCACGTTGCCCGCATGTTCCAGCGCTTCCCAGGCGGTTTCCAAGAACAGGCGCTGCTGCGGATCCATCAACTCCGCCTCGCGCGGGCCGATGCCGAAGAACGCCGCGTCGAAATCTTCGACCTTTTCAAGGACGCCGCGCGCCTTGACGTAGGCCAGGTCGCGCCGCAATTCGTCGGAGATGGTACCGTCCAGCTCCGCGTCCGTGAAGAAGGTGACGGAATCAATGCCCGCACACAGGTTCCGCCACAGCTGCCCGACGTTGCTCGCACCAGGGAATCGCCCTGCCATGCCGACGACGGCGATCCCCTCAACGAGCGGCGAGCGGCGTGCGGCGTGGGGGGGGGGGGGGGGGGGGGGGGGGGGTAGGACGACGCCCCCCCGCGCCCCCCCCCCCCCCCCCCCCCCCCCCCGAAGCACCCCCCACCCGGGGGGGGGGGGGGGCAAAACAGGGGGGCGGGCCCCACCCCCCCCACGGG